>JABIQV010000020.1 GCA_018699495.1 bacterium
GCCATCAGCCGTGTCATAATCGTCGCCAAAAACAGTTATCGATTCTCTCCGTCCTTGGAGTGCATCCACCACTAAAGGAATTAAATGGGTCTCTGGATAATGTGACTCCCCGATTTCTAGTTCAGGATCAGACCCGGTCGCGTTAAAATATCGAAAAATTACGTATTTAGAATTATATGCGTTAGAAAAATCTTTTAAGATTTGTTCCATCATCAGTTTCGTTTGGCCATAGGGGTTAACAGGTAAATAAGGATGAGATTCATCAATCTTGTCCTGAATAGGGTTCCCGTAAACAGCTGCTGTAGAGGAAAAAACGACGTTCTTTACGTTGTTCTCAATTAGGGTTTCAAAAAAAATCGTGGAATTAGCCACGTTATTTACATAATATTTACTTGGGTTTTGTACAGATTCACCGACATTAATATAGGACGCGAAGTTCATCGCAGCTATTGGCTTGTATTTTTGTATTAGGTCTTTTACGGCTTGTTTATCTTGGATATCAGCTTTTATTAAAGGTCCCCATTTTACAAATTCTTTGTATCCTGTGGATAGGTTGTCTATTACGATAGGAGTGTAGCCTTTTTGGTTTAGGAGCTTACATACGTGAGAGCCGATGAAGCCGGCGCCTCCTGATACTAGGATATTTTTGTTCATGTATAGTGAATACTAAATTAAACTGATATCTCGTTCAAGAGAATATAATTGATTGAATTATCTAAAAGAGTCTTATAAAATTTTAACCCATTCTATACGCTACATTGAAAGGGCCATCAACATAATGAAAAATACGTTAAAATTAATCTCACTATTACTATTAGTTCCGCTTAGCATTTATGCTCAAGTAGACGTTTCGTCATATATTTCAAATTTGTCCGACTCCCAAAAACAAGAGTTAATGAAAAAATATGGAGACCAAATTCCAACCAAGCAACCAGCTGCCGCTTCACCCTCACTAATCGTAAAAACAAAACAAGGCACATCTCTATTAGAAAAAGAGTTAAATACTGTAGAAAAAGAAAATCCAGAAAACATGCAGTCAACATTAGAAAAAAAACAATTTCAATGGATGTCAAAAAAAGGACGCGCCCTTAAAAAGGCTAAACTACCCGTAAAACAGTTTGGGTACGACATTTTCAAACAGAACCTAAACGAACCGTTTAACATAACAAATATACCCGTTGGAGAAGATTACATTCTCGGCCCTGACGATAATTTAATCATACGAATATGGGGAAAACTTGAAGAAAAACTTGAAGTTACAATCGACAACAACGGATTTATTTATATCCCAAAAGTAGGAAACATTACCATTTCAGGTGAAACGTTCGGAAATGCAAAAAAAATAATAAGAAAAGAGCTCGATCAATTTTACGTTAACTTTGATCTAAGCGTTACAATGGGTCGTTTAAGAACAATGAAAGTATTTATTTTAGGAGAGGTACAACAACCAGGGGCATACGATGTATCGTCTCTTTCTACTTTAGTCATGTCATTATACGTCGCAGGAGGCCCGAACAAAACAGGGTCGCTTAGAAACATCATCTTAAAACGTAACGACAAGATTATAAAAAACGTCGACCTTTATGAATATCTTTTAAACGGTGATAGGTTTCAAGATCCAAAACTTCAAGCATTCGACACAATTTTCGTACCAACAATTGGCGACATTGTTCAAATCGAAGGAAAAATAAAACGTCCAGGAATATTCGAAATAAAATCAAAAACCAATGCTTACGACGCCATAGAAATATTTGGAGGAGGGTTCTCTCCTTTCTCCTATACAAAAAATATTCAAATAGAACGAATCATAAATAACGAAAAAATCATCTTAATTGACAAAGAAAGCAACACCATTTCTAATCTTAAGAAATCTCTTAAAAAACTAATTTTAAAAAATGGTGACACAATTAAGATTTTTCCAATATTAAAAATAAACCGTGATTTCGTGACCATTGAAGGACATATTTCTAGACCGGGCACCTATGCATTAAACAAAAACATGTCATTAAAAGACGTAATAGAAAAAGCCGAAAACTTGCGTAAAGGTGCCTATAAAGAAAAAGCAGATGTGTATAGATATATCTCTCCAGAACAAAAACAAATAATATCGTTAAATCTAACTAAAGAAACAGACCTAAATTTTAAACTACAAGAATGGGATATCATTAAAATCTATTCCAAAACTAACGTATTTGGGACCGAAGAAATAACCATAGAGGGATTCACAAACAAACCAGGTACCTACCAACTTATAGAAGGAGCGTCGCTTAAAGATGCCTTATTTTGGTCAGGAATAAAAAACAACGCGGCCCACATCAATATAGAGGTTTACCGATCGATCGACAATCAAGAATCGTTATTTTCCTTTACAAAGGATGAAATATTTAAAAATGAAAAAACGCTCCTGCTTAAAAATAATGACAAAATAATTATCCATGCAGATATAGACAGTTCTCAAATAAATACCATTCAATTGACCGGAGAAATAAAGTACCCGGGAAAATACATAGCAACGAAAGGTGAATCCTTGCAGTCCATTATCCAAAGAGCGGGAGGCTTCACCGAGAAGGCGTTTCTTAAAGGGATTGTTTTTAAAAGAGCCTCTGTGAAAAAACACATTGATGCCGGTCAAAATATAATCCTAGAAGAAGAACAAAAACGACTTATTTTTGACCAAAGTAAAATTACAAATGGAGCCAAAGTTAATAACCAATCTATAGAACTCCTTCAATCCTTACTCGAGAATAATAAGGCCCGATTAATTTTAGACTTTGATAAGTCTCCATCATCTTTTGGAAATTCAATATTAGTTGAAAATAATGACACGCTCGATATCCCGCAAATTCCTTCATCGGTACAAATAATTGGAGGGGTGACAAATTCTGGGGCCGTTTTATATACTTCTGACCTAAATATCGATTACTACATAGAAAAATCAGGTGGCTACTCAGAATTCGCGACACGCCATAGACTCTACGCAATAAATGCGAATGGCTCAATAACATTAAATCCTAAAAAAATTGACCGAGGCGATACTATCTATATCCCGGAAGAGCTTAAATATCAGTGGGATTGGTTAAAAGTAATTACTGATACATCTAAGGTGATTTTTAATTTTGCTTATGTGATTTCTATTCTAAGGTAAACCTTTAGATTATATTACTCCCATAAACACATCAAAATTTCATATATACGATTTATTAACTTAATCCAGCTAAAGCAAATAAAATAAATTTAAAAAAAATGTGCTATTATCTCGTAACATAAAATAAAAAAGGTGAAATTTATGCTTAGTAACTTTTTTAATCTGAACATCTTTTTTCTAGGAATAATATTTATAACAACGCTTATCTTAACGGCTTTGTTTATTAAAAATGTTGGAAAAAAGCTCTTTGGCGACTATCCAAACAAAAGAAAATCCCACAAAAAAAATATAGCTAGAGTGGGGGGGCTTGCTTTTGGTGGCATTTATATAATATGTTGTATTATTAATTTCCAAGCTTCATCTTATTTTTGGCTATACACCTTAGGGCTAATATTTATTTGGTTAATAGGAGCAATGGACGACCACAAAGAAAAATCATGGAAAACCAAGCTTCTATTTCAAATGATACTGGGTTTACTTCTATTTCCACACTTTATCGACTTAATCGAAGCCAAAGTATTTCCAGTTGACTCGATATTTGTACCTGCCGTCTTCGTACTCTATATAAGTATATTTTTAATTATTTTAAATTCCATAAATTTAGGAGATGGCCTAGATGGTCTAGTAGGAGGAACTTCTATTATCTTTATAATAGGGGACATTATTATAGCTTCTTACTTAGAGAATCCATTAGCACTAAAGTTCAGTGCAATTTTACTAGCCACACTCCTTGCATTTTTTCTTTTCAATATTTTTCCGGCCCATTGCTTTATGGGTGATAGTGGGAGTCTATTACTCGGCTTTCATTGGCTATCAGTCCCATTAATATTATATAGCCATACCCAAACTACCATCACAGACATCATCATAATAACGTTAATCCCAACATACTTTTACGTAGACACAATAAGAGTAATAATGTTTAGACTTATGCACAAAAAAAGCATAGTCCTTCCGGATAAAAATCATATGCATCACATAATTTTCAAAAAAACAAATTCGGTAAAAACGACCACACTTTCAATATATATATATGCTTCATTATACGTAACTATTTGTATATACACATTAGTATCCAAATCCTCGAAAATAGCAATTATATTATTTATAATTCTGATTGTAATTCAGGTAATTTTCCTACCTAC
>JABIQV010000021.1 GCA_018699495.1 bacterium
TAACTATAGACATAACTGTCTATTATTTTACAACTATCCAAGAACAAATTTTAGAAAATACATAGACACATAGGCTCAATTGACGGGCGTTTCCCATATGTTTGGGGACAGCTTTGTCATTGGTTTATTAAAACCTCATTCTTAAACGCCTTTTAATCTATAGACAAAAAGCTATAATCGGAAACCGTCTCCCATATAGTGACTGCTACTCATAACTATAGACATAACTGTCTATTAATTTACAACTATCTAAGAACAAATTTTAGAAAATACATAGACACATAGGCTAAACTGACGGGCGGTTCCCATATGTTTGGGGACAGCTTTATGAAAGACTTTCGTAACCACAGACATAAATGTCTATAGTTTTTGATAAACATAAAGCAAATTTAATTAAAATTTATACAAAATAAAATATGAAGGGGTTTAATTTCATCAAACATTGATTTTCTTTCGTGAAAAATATAATAGAGTTCAATATCTCTTGAACCCAGTTATTTCGGTTATATTTTTACTCTTACCTCGGTTTGTACAATATCCAAATTCACTAACTAGTTGTCTTAGTCTGTTACTAATTACTCTTTTTATTTTTCATAACAACCATACTCCAGAACATCATATTTTATTCACCTGTATTTATTTTTTCTTAGTTAGCAAAGAGGGGTTTTGGGGATTCTTCCCCAAATAATCTATTTTAAAAGTTTTACTAAATAATTTTCTACATGGTTAATACTAGGATAAAAGGATAAATAAAGATTAATAAAAGGATAGTACTTTCTAAATAATTAATAATTAAGATTAAAACAAGGCATAATGGAGTCGTAATTGACGGGCGTTTCCCATATGTTTCGGGGAACGTTTCCCATATGTTTCGACGGGCGTTTCCCATATCTCTAAAAAAGTTATCCACAAAAAAAGTAAAAATAGAGAGAGCTTTTCCACAAAATACACATCAATTTATTAATTTGTTAAAAAAAAACAAAAAGCGCCTGTAAATTTCATGCCAAACTAAGAGAAAAATGAATAAATTGAAGAAAAAAAGACAGAAAAATACAAGAAAAGCTCAATTGACGGGCGTTTCCCATATAGTTTGACGGGCGTTTCCCATATAGTTATGTACAATTTTATTTCAGAAATTTTGAAACTTTTTGCTTTTGATTTGCACTAATTATTTCATTGATGAACGACGGGTGGGGGATCAATTGAAATTTAATATCTTCAATTTTATTTTTCCGTTTTTCAGAATAGATAATTTTACTGTGCTTTGTATCATCAAAAGCAGCTAGGACTTCGTTTTTAACCAGTTGCTTTAATGCCAAGTGTATTTGTTTTTTACAGTCACCAATACGTGAATATTGTTTCATTCCACTCCCAGAGACAATCGTTGATAAATGAATACTATACACTTCGTTTTTGCCAGCTTGAGTGAAATGGTGTGACATCCGTTTGTGTAACCAACGACTCAAACTTAATGAATGCTTCATATATTTTGAAAAATTAATCTGTCGGTAGGTCCCTTGATTAATCGATGTCGTCACAAGAGGGCTAAATTGGACAAAGGCACGCTTTCCGAACTCTTTTCGAGTTGCTAACCCTAGTGCTGGAAAAATGGACGATGAAACTTGAATTTCGCCTGACTTAGAAATAACTTTGATATTACATTCATGGCAAATAAGCAGTGCTTCTTTAATTTCATTAAGATTATAGCCATGTCCATTTTTACTTAATTCTTGTTGAACTTGATAAAGCGTAAAAGGAACACCTAAGTTACCATCTAAAAAGACACCTTCTCTATCAATAGCAATTTTTCGAATAGCATCCTCAACTAACTCTTCTCGTTGCCCTGGATATATATCGATATCTCGTCCATTTTTAGTAATACGAGCTGGCCGAATAGAGATGGTATAGTGTTCTTTTCGGTGGACAAACTCCCGCACAATTTCTGGTAAGTACTCATAAGATTTTCCTTTTTCACGCATCTGATTCCCAAAAAAATATTTAGGCATAACGTCATACAATTCAATTGTATGACTTAGATGTTTTTGGTACCGATCTTTATTGAAAAATAACCCCAATTGTGAGGGTGACGATGCACGAAATTCATTAATATCAGATTCTAATACATTTTCTGGAACAATAACTTCATTCGCCATTATTAATCTCACTTTGATTTAAAAGCATCTCAAGAATGCTTTGATATAAATATTTTTGAAGTATATATTTCGTCCATCCAGAAGGCCCTGGTTTAAACGAATCCTTAAGAAGCAACCCTTTGGAAACAAGCCGTGAAATACTCTTCTTAACAGATGGTATAGAGGTGCTTGAATAAATAGCTAGTTCACTTGGAGATATTTCAGACGTAATAAAATTATCAGAAGGGGAGCAATGATGATAAAGACATATTAGTAACTGATACTGGACCCCTTTTAAATTAGAAATACGAGAAACTTCCCAAGCATTTTGACGTTGAAATTCAGAAATACTTAATGAATTAGAACTCTTTTTAATACGCACCTCTGAAGAGGTCTCCTCGACTATTTTCGTAGTCGTATCTAAGTTTGGAATGCCCGTACGTTTTATATCTGACTTTGCAATCGTTTTACACATCACGTCTTCCGTATCAACGGTCTTAATTTTAGACGTTTTAGATAATTTTTTTCTATTTCGAATCTTTTTTTTAGAAAGAATTTCTACATCTAAAGAAGAATCAGCGGGGTTCTTTGCCCCATAATCTACAGATAAAAGATCATTATCTAAAAGATCCCATGTTCGTCTTTTTTTCGGCTTAAATTTCTTTTTAGGAGCATCTTCAATTAATGGCATCGTATTAAGCCGTTTTTAAGTTTAAAATTTCACGAGTAACTAAATCCACATCTTCCTTTGCACTAGTCGTTTTTAACGATTCATAAATAGACTCTCTATTTACTGTTACATTAGGAAATTCTTGGGAGATACGAATATATGTCTTGAACATATTTTTATGATATTTTTTATTCTGAATGAGGCTAGAAAGCACCTCGTGAGACAACGATGTGCGAGTATCATATTTATTGAGCAAAATCTTTAATTTAATATTTTTGATATCAAACGACTCTTTTAAATTAGCTATCTCCTGAAACGACAGTTTTAAGCCTGTAATAGAAAATTGTTCGGGAGTTACAGGGATAATAACCAAATCACTTGCTAAAGTTGCAGCTGAAACAGACTGCCCTAAGTTAGGAGGACAATCAATGATAATCAAATCATAATTTTTTTTGACTGGCTCAAGTAATTTCGTAAACACCTTCTGCAAATTGATTCTTTTTAGCATCAGCGTATTGTCCAGGGTCGCGTTATCAATTCTGCTTGGAACAATATCAAGACCACTCGAAACATTAACAATCCCGTCAGATAACGACATGCCTTCTTCCAAAATATCAACCATAACTGGAGTATCTGCTGCATTTATATTAAACGACTGGGTCAGATTTCCTTGTTGATCCAAATCTATGCATAATACGCGTGCGCCATATAAGTTAGCTCGAACAGCAATAGCATGAGTCAGAGTTGTCTTTCCTGTTCCACCCTTAACAATCTGAATAGACACAACTTGCCGTTTGAACTTAAATCCAAATAATTTGGTACTTGTTTCATGCTCAAAATAAATTCTATTTTGAGATTTTTTGTGAACGAATTCATTGGTCTTAATCTTTTTATGAATTGCTTGTACTGAAACGTCTAATACTTGAGCTGCATCCGCAGTGGTTATCTTTGGGGCCATATAATCCTCGGTTTAAAAAAATATAATAAAAACACGTAATACTTAAACTTAAGTAAATAATAATACATTTCTTAAAATAAAAAAACAACAAAAATTAAATACACCGAAAATAATATAACTTGTGATGCCTAATTGATGCCTATATATATTTTTTGTTCTCAATAACCACTGATTATTGATGTCTAATTGATGTCTTTACGATGTCTATTAGTTACTTTTTTGACCAAAACTATCATTCGGATCTAATATATTTATAAGCTTATTATAGTTGTTAAAGCCCAAAAACAATACCGAAACTGGTGACAAAAGTAGTGACATAATTGCGATGTTCATTTTTTAATTACAAAACAAAATCTAAAAAATTATCTTGATTGACACACATAAACTCACCGTTATACGTGTCTACCCATGTTTTTGGTGCCTTACTTGTTTTTTTCCATTTGATTTCATAGCCATACAATTTTCCACCATACTCTTCCATATAATCTAATTCAGCGCCTGTATACGTTCTCCAAAAATACGAAGCGCAAAAATGATCCTTATACGCATTTCGTTTCAATCGTTCTACAATAACAAAATTTTCCCACAATGCCCCGACATCATTTCGTTCGTGAACATCACTAAAATTATTAATAATTGCGTTACGCACCCCTAAATCGTAAAAATATATTTTAGGCATTTTAGTCACTTCTTTTCTCAAATTCCTACTAAAACCTCGAATCGTAAAAATAACAAATGACTTTTCTAAAAGATCAATATATCTATAAACGGTATCACGACCAAGTCCCAAGGTTGTTGCCAATTCGTTAATTGATACTTCAGATCCTATCTGAAAAGCAAGCAGTCTCAATAAATCACGAATTTTATGATGATATCGAATATTTTCCAGCTCTAGTACATCTTTATAGAGATAGTCTTGTGTCAAATCTTGTATATGTTTGATACGTTCATCTCTATTAGTAAGGCTCACTACTTTTGGATATGATCCCAATATTAACCGTTCTTTCATCTGATCATATAAAAGGTGTCGATGTTGCATCTGGGATAACTCTGTAATAGCAATAGGATAAAGTGTGAATTGGTTTTTTCGTCCGGTAAGGGCTTCTTTTACTTCGCTAGCTAGGTCAAGTGATGATGAGCCTGTCACAATTATTTTAAGGTGTTTTATTTGGTCATAGAGGATCTTTAAATTCAATCCTATTTCTGGGATACGCTGCGCTTCATCGATAAACAAAAAATCAAACCCATCAACCATCAATTCTAAGTCACGAGAATTTCGACTTGATATCGCTCGGTACGTATTTGTTTTATCCCCATCAATATATAATATAGTCTTATCAGAATATTTTTCTAAAACAGTTTCTACTAACGTTGTTTTACCTACTTGCCTAGACCCATAAATAACAACAATACTAGAGCGTTCTTTGGCTAGTTCTTTATGTATTTTTTCAATAATAGTACGTTGTATAAGCATAATTTATTTCTTCTTATATATATAATAACGCTATTTGTGTTATATAACAAGCATTAATAACGTTAATTTTGCAAGTTATCTATAAAATATGGTTTATATCACCTAAAATTTAGGAAATGACAGGCCATGGAAAGCTATGGAAAACAGGTTTCCCACACCATTCCACCGCCTTTGGATAACTCTCCGAGTTAACCACATAACCACAATGACTATTATTATTTTTTATATATTTTTGGATTCCGCTTAGAAGGAAGTGTCATATTTTCGTTTTTTTATATTTCGTCCGACAAATAATCCCTAGCGGTTCCTTTGAGCTAAAAAAATGATATACGATTCTTGGGACAATCTTTTGCAAAATTAACATTATTAATGCTTGTTATATAATTAGAAAATGAGCATAAAAAGTACATAGTACATAGTTCACACTGAACCATGAACTATGTTAGAATAAAAACATGAAAACATCAGACAAAATACTCGACTATGTTAAATTAAAAAAACAAGTATCTCCTAAAGAGTTAGTAGATTACTTGGAGATTTCTCAACGTGCAGTTTTCAAACAATTGAAAAAACTATTTGAATCAAGCGAGCTATTAAAAATAGGACGTCCGCCAAAGGTTTTTTACACACTTCCACAAAAAAAAGTTAATTCTTAGAGAATGGCGAACTATTCTTAATAAAGCTGGCTTCCGAAATAACACGAAATATATCGGGGTTCGTCCCATTATATTATCACCAGATCCAAAAAAACTGAGCCACTTATCCAGGGACATTCAAACCAATTTTTTAAATGAACTTGTTGAAAAATCAATGCGAAACTTTCAACGAAAGTTCTTAGAAAAAGGAGACCAAGTTGGATATATGTATTCCATTCATGACGACAAAAAACACCTTCATGCACATATATATTTGATACCTATTTCCAAAAAAGGCCAGTACATTTCCATGAATGCTCCCAAATATTTTAGAGGTAAAGACATTAAAAACTCAGCTGTAAAAGTTAAAAGAAACCCGACTAAAAATTCAAAAGCAATATGGATGAAAGAACATAATTCCAACCTATTTAAATCACTCGTTCGGGACTATTCGAAATCGAATACGTCAATCTTTAAAGGGTTCTTTTTGGACGACTCGTTAACGTTTGGTAAACGGAAAAAAGACCTCGACCTAGAACGCTAAAAATCCACCCTTTCCCCAAATTCATTAATTATCTGATGTCGAGTTTACGAGATCATCACCCCTTTTAACCTAGTTCATACTAGGATAAAACAAGACAAACAAACGTCGTTTGTGCGGAATATGTAAGGCAATCGCCTTACATATTCCTGTCTTGCTATCCCCATTCCTCTCTCTCCCGTTGTCCTTTCCTTCATTCGAAATAGCACCATCTCACACACAACCCCACATAAAATTAATTAATTCATTAAACCCATTAATTCCATTTCGGATTATTTATTA
>JABIQV010000022.1 GCA_018699495.1 bacterium
CAATTTTTAGCTTCATATTCTAGACCTCAAGAACGTTTTCTTACGGTAGAGTTAACATCCGGGCTTCCAGTACCTTACAGTTTTAACTATTGTGAAGCTCATTCTGGAGCATGGATTTGGATTGAAATACGAAAAACTGGCTCATCTAATTGGAGATATCTTCCATCTTCCTGGCTTTATCAAGATTGGAATCTTGATGAAAGCATGAATAAACGGTTAGATACCGCGTTGACTATGGGTACTTACCACCAGTTTTTTGATAATCAAGTGAAAAGCGAAAATTATCCTGAGTATTTTAATGCTCATGAAAATGGAGGATGGGATGGGAATTATTTTTACGAAACATTGAACAATAATTGGAATAGAAGCAGTGCTGAGCAAATTATTGCCGGCGACGGTGACTACTATTCCGCCTACGCCAGAAACTATTTATATATCGAAAAAGATGGTCGATACAAAGTCGATTTAATTAGTGATGATGGGTCTCTTTTATTCTTAGACGAAAGCTTTGTATTAGGCGACTACCTACACGGAGCAATGAGTATGTCAAAAACATTAACATTATCTCAAGGTTTTCACCTTTTTGAACATTTTTATAGAGAAAATCAAGGGCATTCAAGTATGTATATACATCTCTATATCGACGAAGACGATACAGACGGCGAATCCTGGGTGGAAATCCCATTAGAAAATAGGTTCTACACAACATACCTAAATCATCTAATGCCGCCTATCACTAGTTCAACGTTTACAACACTGTCTGTGAGAAACGAACAGATTAATCTATCTACATTAGATACAGACCTTCACCTACTCACGCCGTCAAACAATCAATTATTAAAAACAGGAACCCCTGAATTTACGTGGTTGTCGCCATCTGCCAATCTCGTACACAGAATTAAACTAAGGCACGACGGAGCAAATACAGAATTGGGCAGTAAGTTACCAATCGATAACCCAGATGTCACTTGGGCCTTACTGCCAGGTGAAATAAATTGGACAGTGGAATCTGGTTTAGCAAAAGCATCCTACACACCATCTTGGATGGACAGTTTGTCCCCAGGCGCATGGTCGGCCTCTGTTTATAGTCCAGAGTTAAATGAAGAATCTAATGTTCAATCATTTGTACTCGATCCTCCATTAAAAATAGATGGCGTATTAAACTATCCTAATCCGTTTAAAGAAAGTACAAACATACGGTACAAGCTTTCAAAATCCGTAAATAGGGTTCGGATTCAGATATTTAGTATTGCAGGTGCCTTGGTTCAAGAACTTGAAGGAGATACGGACGCAAGTTCTGTATTTAAGGAATATCATTCTGTTATCTGGGATGGTACTAACAAGTACGGTAAATCGGTTGTGAATGGCGTTTATATTTATAAACTCATTGCCGAAGGCGAAAAGGAAACAAAAACAATGATGAGTAAACTATTTAAAATGAAATAAAGCGGGCAGTGTTAAAAGGTTCCATATAGACTCTCGAACGTCGGTTGCATATCATTGATATGCGGCCCTCAGTCCGACAGTCAATCTGAAAACTTTTTACACTGCCCGAGGACATGCTTTTTTACATGGCTAATTGGGTATTCGTAATTGGGTTAAAATAAATAAATAAATAAATAAATAAAAAAGGACAAAAATATGACAAATAAAATAAATAAATTAACACTTGTATTGGTATCCACTCTTCTACTCACATCGATGGCATTTTCGTCTACGGCAGAGGAAATAATCGATAGAGTTATCGAGAATCAGAAAAGAATTAAAAACTGGAGTGCTATGTACACTCAAACAATTAAAGGTGACTTTGCTCCAAACGGGCAAGAAGAATTAGGAAAAATAACCGTACAAGGACAAAACACAAGAAAAGACATCCAACGTCCAGACAGAAAAATTACGATTCAAACAGAAACCCTTCTAACAGAAAAAGACATTAAAACAGGAGCTATTACACGAAAAGACTTAACGCTAAATCGAAACCAACAATCATCCTTAAAAATTAAACCAGAGGAAGCGTTACTTGAGGCAGATTTTCAACTTATGGCTGAAAGTGACACTGATGCATTGTTAGAAGGAGATATGGACAATATTCGTATGGTTATCACTGTTGATAAAACTAAATATGTTCCCGCTCAAATGTCTATGTATCTTCCAGGGGGAACCTCGTTTACCATGGTTCAAACGTATGACTTAATTGATGGTATTCATGTTCTTACGTCTTCGAAAGTTGATCTAATGTTAGTGGTAGGTAGTCGGTCTTTAGCCGCTAAGACAACGACAACTTATAAAATGATAAAGGTAAATCAAACACTTGATGATGACGTATTTAAACTATAAATTTGGGTTTAGACTAGCACCTTTAATTCGGAAGGTTTTAATTGTTGGTCTTTTCACGTTATCTACAATTTCTTTTTCATATGCAGAAGAAATTAGTGGCGAAAGTTTAGATCTATTTTCAGTAGGCTTTGTGGCTCAAGATTTGGCTTTGGCCGAAGCAACTGCTTCTTATTCTGAAAATAATTTTGCGGCCTTTTACAATCCATCCACATTGCCTGACGTGAAAATTTTTCGCTTTTTTTCGTTGCAAGGAAAACTGTCCGAATCTGTTGATGTGTTTTCGGTTACCACTTTATTTTCCGTTATAGGGTTACCCATATCGTTATCCTGGGTCCAGATTCAAGCATCTGATATTCCTCTCGTTGCCTCAGAAAATGTGGACCAAAATACTGACTTAGAACCTGATAGCGTTTCCGATTATGGCGCAGAAGGCTTGATAGCTGCCACATCTTTAAACCTAAACAATTCAATTCATTTGGGACTTTCAGCGATTGCTTATTTGAAACGCCTCGACACCGTTTCAGAAGGAAATGCTTATGGGTTGTCGTTGACTCCTGGCGTCTATATTAAAGCCTTACCTACATTGGATTTGGGTATTTATTGCAGAAATTTATATTCTTACGAAAAGTGGGCGACGACATTTGAAGACCAGTTTCTACCAGAATGGCACGTAGGACTAACCTACTCTACTCCCTATTTAAAACTCATGCTGGAAGAGGTGATTTATCCAGATTTAAAATATTCTGTAGAAAGTAAAGTTGGACTATCTATCACTCTCATAAAAAATGTAGTTATCCGATGCGGTTTTCAGAACACTAACACAAATGCTGGTATTGGGATAAATGTTGAAGGCGTCTATATCGATTACGCGTTTATTGGGTCTTCGGAGAACAGATTAGGTGAAAGTAGTCGATTTTCTATAGGAGTTGAATTATGAAATCAAAGTTTTTGTTACTGGTTGTAATTAGTATCTATCCATTATGCCTATTTAATTATGCAGAACCTGCTGAGAAGTCAGGTCAAACATCCGTTCCGGATGCTCTTCTTAAATCAGAAATTTATAAATGGCCGATTACCTATGACTATGTTGGCTCATTTGGTGGATTCGGTTCTGTCCTTGGCTATTTTCAGTTTCCCACAGGAATTGATGGAGATAGTCAGTACTTGTATATCGTGGATTCCGGTAACAGTCGGATCATAAAAACGGATCTAAATCTTGTAAAATTCACGGCGTTTGAAACTGATTCGGATAACCCCTTAGATAACCCTTGGGGTATTTCGTTAGATGGACAATCGTTAAGTGTAAGCGATACCGAAAACCACCGTATAATCAAATACAATACGCTTGGAATAAAACTATCGGAATTTGGAGAACTTGGAATTTTTGATGGATCGTTTGACGAACCGAAGGGCCTTATTATGTCGGCCGGTTCAATACGTATTTGTGATTCAAGAAATAACAGAATTCAATCGTTTGATGACGACTATTTTATAGAGAGTTTTGGCTCTTGGGGACATAACAAAGAAACACTTGATGAACCGTGGGATATTTTCAGCCTTTCAAACGAGAATCTTTTAATTTCTGATCACAGAAATAAACGGTTAGCAGTCTTTAATTTATCGGGCCAATGGGTTAGAGACATTAGTCCTGATTTCCCTAAAGATACAGTTGGTTTTGGTGAAATAAAAGGCATTGGAATAGATGCAGATAATAATATATATGTTGCAGATCCAGATAATCATCGAGTCATTGTTTTAAAAGAGAACGGAATAATTTTGTCAGAGATCTCTGTAAAAGCACCTGAAGACGTTTATATATGGGGGAATAATGTATTCATTACAGATCAAGATAGCCACAGTATTATAAAGTTTAGAAAGAGATAGCTATTGAATCGTTTCGTTTTGATTTTTTTTCTGTTTCTATTTTTTAATATCAATACTGAGCATTTATACGCAGAACCACTTGTAAGCTCAGCTAATTTGTCTATAGACGAACGATTAACAATCTTAAATAATTTAGAAAAATCCATTAATTTGGTACTTACGTCTCTGCAGGAAAATATCAACATAAATAGAAACTTAATAGAGAGTTCGTTAAAAAACAAAAACAAAGCCAACATGGGAAAAGAAGTCTTTTTTCATACCAAAATCCCTTCAGAAAACTATCGTCTTTCCACCGAAACCGAGCCTACGAAAAAAACATCACTATACAAAGAAAGCCCTGAAATTTATGAAGAAGAATTAGTCGAACAACAAGAACTTTATCAGTCTCTTATTAAAAAACTGAACGATTTCTATAGATACTTTTCCTTAAACAAAAACAAGTTTTTTGATAATGCCTTATTTATTTCAAAAAAAATGAACAAATTCGAGGACTATGTAGAATCAGAGCCATCTAATTTTAATAAAGTTTCCGAATTGTTAATTGTTACATCGAAGGCTATTTTGGAAGAAATTGAACGTATTCAAAAAAAGGAAGAAGTGATTGAGACTAATCAACCAACAGGAAACGCCTTAGCCGAATCAATTCCAGGAGGAGGACTTCTAGATAATTGGTTAACAGCTATTAAAACCGAGAGTCAGGCAGACTTTCTCGTATCAGGATACAAACGTGTTGATTTCTCCTATTCTAAAGCTGATACCGGAACCAATACGATAAAACGACAGGAAGAGTTA
>JABIQV010000023.1 GCA_018699495.1 bacterium
CAAAGGAAATCCTCATTTTTCTAACAGTAAAAACAGAAGTCCTACATATGCACAACCTGGGCTTGAAGGAGAAACGCAGACTGTTACATTAGAACTGCGCCTAATCTCCGAAGTAGGGTTAATTGGACTGCCAAATGCGGGTAAATCAACGCTACTTAAGGTTCTGACTCATTCTAATCCAAAAATTGCAGCATACCCGTTCACTACGTTATACCCCAACCTAGGCGTTATAAAAAAATACGACCGTGAAACGGTTGTAGCCGACATTCCTGGCCTAATCGCAGGAGCTTCAAAGGGGGAAGGTCTTGGAGACGAATTCTTACGACATATCGACCGAACTAAATTACTTATTCATTTAGTTTCTGTTGAAAATCAAGACCCGGAAAAAATTATTTCTGATTATCAAACGATACAAGATGAACTCAAAAAGAGTGCCTATAATTTCGACTCAAAAGTTCATATCGTGGCTCTATCTAAATGCGAATTAGCAGATTCAACAACTTTAGATAAATGTGTCAGTTTACTCAATAAAATGAACATTGAACCACTTACTATTTCGTCACTTAATAGAATCAATATTGATGAACTAATTAATAAAATTTATATTGAGTTAGATAGGGAGCCAGAGAAAAATTAAACAAAACTTAGTAATTAAAATAGGAACAAATATACTAACTACTAAATCAGGTGAGCTTGATTTAAATAGATTACGCTCATTTATTTTTCAACTATGCCAAATTAAAAAAAAAACTAACTCAAACATAATAGTTGTTTCTTCAGGATCCATGACCTGTGGGTCTCAAAAACTTAAACTAGGCACGAACAGTATTTCTAATAGACAAGCCTCTGCTAGCGTTGGACAAATACTATTAATGACCGAATATACAAAGTTTTTTGGCATGGAAAGTATAACTGTTGGCCAAATACTGCTTACAAAAGATTGCTTTACCAATAAACTAAAAAGTAAAAACATTAAGAACACTGTAACGACTCTCTGGCAGCTAGGCGCGATTCCAATCGTTAACGAAAATGATACAGTCATTACTTCTGAATTAGACAAAAACTTTGACGACAACGACGACCTTTCTGCTCGAGTAGCTATCCTTTTAGAGGCCTCTAAACTCGTAATTTTGACAGATACGGATGGTGTTTATACATCCAATCCCAAAATAGATAAAACAGCAACTCAAATAAAAACTATCACTGAGATTACACCTAAAACTCTTAAAATTATTAAAGATAAAAAAAATAGCCGCTCCAGAGGTGGAATGAAAAGTAAGCTATTGTCTGCAAAAAGAGCCTACGATAAAAATATTCCTGTAGTCATCGCCAAAGGAAGCGATGATACCGTGTTATTAGACATAATAAATGGTGTGCCTAGAGGCACATTAATTGCGAAAGAAAAGGAACAATTATGATTCAGGGTAATAAACGAACGATAGAACAACAATGTAAAATTGCAAAAGAAGCGTCTATCAAACTAAATACACTCAGCACACAATTTAAAAACCTTATTTTAACAAAGCTAGCTGACTCTTTATTAGAAAATGAAAACTACATTCTAACCCAAAACAAACTAGATATCGACAATGGTCGTAAAAATGGAATGAGTGAGTCCTTAGTGGATAGACTTATGTTAAATTCGAAACGAATCACCGGTTGTTCAAACGCGCTTAACTCAATTGCCACGCTTGATGACCCTGTTGGGAAAACGTTAGACGGATGGGAAACCCTCAATGGTCTAAAAATCAAAAAAATTCGAGTCCCCCTTGGCGTATTTGGAATGATTTACGAAGCTAGACCAAACGTTACCGTAGATGCAATTGGGCTGGGTATAAAAACAGGAAACGGAATTGTCTTACGAGGAAGTTCATCTGCATATCAAACAAACCGAGCGATCGTAACTGTTTTCGAAAATACCCTTAGAGATAATGGATATCCTGTTGAATCGGTCCAGCTTTTAGACGATACATCTAGAGAAGGCGTCCAAGTATTTGTCCGAATGAAAGACTACTTAGATCTTATCATCCCTCGAGGTGGCGCTGGATTAATAAATTCAGTCGTAGATACGGCTACTGTCCCTACAATTGAAACAGGAACAGGAAACTGCCATATTTACGTCGATAGTCGCGCGAAAATAGACCAATCCTTAAAGATAATACTTAATGCAAAAACACACAGAACGTCCGTTTGTAATTCGTGTGAATCGCTAGTGATTCATAAAGATATTGCAAAAGATATTTTACCTAAACTTGTCGACACACTTTCGGTCGAAGGAGTGGAGATCAGGGGCTGTGAAAAAGCTTGTAAATTGTCGCCTTCGATAATTCCCGCTGATGAAAATGATTGGGGTACAGAATATTTAGATTTAATTATTTCCGTCAAAATTGTAGATACCATTGAAGAAGCAATTGATCATATTCAAGAATATGGAACAAAACATACGGAAGCTATTCTTTCCGAAGACTATGACTCTATTCAATTATTTACCAAATTAGTCGATGCATCGGCCGTTCTTGTTAATACCTCTACGAGATTTACAGACGGAGAAATGTTTGGATTTGGTGCGGAAATTGGTATTTCTACTCAAAAACTTCATGCTCGAGGTCCTATGGGATTACCTGAGCTGACATCTTACAAATATATAGTAGAAGGGTCCGGGCAAATCCGAGACTGAATTTGGATCATCTAAAAGCATTCCAATTTAATATTAGTGTTTGGTTTGCATATCTTTGATATGTCGCGAAAAATACTAGTTCCACACTGAAAAACTCTGATACTATCCATGGATTCGTCTTCTTTGTTGCCTTTTCAGAATTTCCCTTTGTAGAAAAATATTCAATTGTATTTTTTGGAATTTTCCCTGTTATCTAACATACTTTACTTTAGCTTAAATTTGATAGTATTAGATGATATTTTTGATTTAAACTTGTTTTTAAGACTGCATTTTCCGATTTTTGTAATTTAGGATCATCTTTAAAAATAGAACTAACAGCTTCTTTTGCAGTCTTTAATAAATGTTCGTCATTGATCAAACTTGCAACTTTGAACTCTGGCAACCCCGATTGACGAGTTCCTAAAATATCTCCAGGACCTCTTATTTTCATATCAACTTCGGCCAATTTAAATCCATCATTTGTGTCTAGCATTGCTTTAATTCGTAAATTTGCATTCTCGGACTTAGGTTCCGCAATTAAAAAACAATGAGACTCATTTCCTCCTCTACCTATCCGACCTCGCAACTGATGGAGTTGAGAGAGGCCAAATCGCTCCGCGTGCCGAATTATCATGATTGTCGAATTAGGAACATCTATCCCTACCTCAATAACTGTCGTAGAAACCAAAATCTGAATTTCGTTTTTCTTAAAATTTTGCATGATTTCTGACTTTTCTAATTGTTTCATTTTCCCGTGTATCAACCCGACTTTAGCCATAGAAAACAAAGCCGATAATTTCTCAAATTCTTCGGTTGCGGACTTTAAATCTAACTTTTCTGAGTCTTCTACTAAGGGGTACACAACAAATACTTGTCTGCCTTTTTCTATCTGATTCAAACAAAACTTATAAACCTGTTCTAATTTTGATTCCCTCAAAAAGTAAGTTTTGGAAGGAACGCGTCCTGGCGGCATTTCACTAATGATTGACTTATCGAGGTCCCCAAAACAACTAAGTAATAGTG
>JABIQV010000024.1 GCA_018699495.1 bacterium
ACATATTCCTGTCTTGCTATCCCCATTCCTCTCTCTCCCGTTGTCCTTTCCTTCATTCGAAATAGCACCATCTCACACACAACCCCACATAAAATTAATTAATTCATTAAACCCATTAATTCCATTTCGGATTATTTATTAAATATAATGAAATTAGTTCACCCAATCGTTTGCTTTCTAAGAAAAAATAACTGTCTTTTCCACTATCTAAGTGGTGAATTCTCAATAGAAATTTTACCTGTTCAAAATTCAACTACATTAGACCTTAACCGTAAGATTGCAAATATTCATGACGAGTCATCCGCAGAAGAAGCCGTGGATTCACTTCTTAATTATATGGCTACTAGGTTTGAAGAACCAGAACAGATTCAAACTCAGAGCGATAACCATGGTGGAAATCAAACCGTATTTAAATCGAATAAAGAATTTTTCAAGTCTATTATAGATATTAAGAAATTGGCTAAGCAGGAGTTATTATCTCGTAAAGCTGGCAGCATAACGACGCAATCTGATGAAAATCAGGTGGTATATAAAATTTCCGTAGACCAACTTGCTGAGCAATTAAATCGAGAAAATAAATACTTAAACGCTACAGCTGAAGCTTTGGCAATCTATCGAGATATTTTTAGACAATCTATGCCAGATGTTAATCCAAATCATAACGATCCTGACCTACTGCCTATTGAATCGTCTATGATTTCTTGGTCCTATTTAACAGGGGATGATGGGAGTATGGAGGAAGGTTCTCTTCCTGCCATCGATCAAACTAAAGCAGAAAAACTTATATCATTAAATGATGATGGTACGCTTCAAACGCAATTTTTTGGAATAGATTGGGTAATTGTTGGCGTTGTGGTTTTTATAAGTGCTGCACTTGTATGTGGGTATCAAAACCTCATTGCGGTAACGGAATATATAGATCCTTGGACAGGTAATAAAATTGAAGATGATGAACAATGGTATATGTGTTGGATAGAAAAAAGAGGGAGATCGTCGGTAAAACATACAGAAACGACCTATTTATCAAAAAAATACTATACTCTAGAAAATCTTTCGGACGCAGCAACTCTTGCGAGTGAATATCTAGAGGTTAACTATGACCCAACGGGATATGGTCTTGCACTCTTAGATTCAGCTAATAATAATCAAATTGGCATTGCAAATAATAGTTCATTTCATTCGCAATCTACGGACGGAAGGATTATTAAATTTCCTGAAGACGAGTGGCTTCCCTACTTACAAAAAGGAGATCTCATATTTAAGAAAAGTACTCGGGACGATATTGTTACTAAAATGTCCTTTATTAGTCATGTTGCTATTTTTTATTCGAAGAAAAAGGAAGGGAAACCCTCTCAAGTATTTGAATCAATGATAACGGGAGTAAACTTATATGATTTAGGAAGTAACTGGAAGGATGACTATTTCTATAGTGTTCGACGAATAGCAAATACATCGGCGTCTACAATTGCTCAAGCTGTTGAAACTTCTGTAAATACCTGGGAAGGAAGTCTCTTTAGGCCAGATATCCGCACTCCTAATGACGGAGAATCGGATCCGGAAACATTAAAACTATTGACCAAGATAGACTATTTTAGGGAATGGTCAGATAAGTATAATACCTCCGGGATCTATTGTTCTAAGCTTATATGGCTTACGTTTAAAGACATGAAAAATAATTTTGGAGAATATGTCGATTTAGACTCTAATGCAACACGTGCAAAAAGCAATGTTCCTCGTTCTTACTTAATTTCCGGAAATGATACTGGAAACTATGGTGAATCTATTTGGAATGCCTATATTGGCGTATCCCCTGATGATATTTTTGAACAAAAAGCTGGCGCAATCTCGTTTGCTTTAGCGAGGAGTAAAGTCGGCTAAGCTTCTCCATGAAGCTTAATCTTCTTGTGTCTGTTTGCAACATGAACGCCCCAGGCAGAGGGAGGTCTGCGTTGATCTTCTATATATTGTTTAATAATATCTAAAGGAGCCCCTCCGCAACTGACTAAACAATAGCTAGGTGTCCATAAATGCTTACCCCATAATTTTTGAGCCAGTTCTTTTGCAAATTCTCTTCGCAAATAATAAGAGGATTTTCCTTTGAGCTTGCTAATAAAATTAGAGATGGCAATTTTAGGAGGGATAGTTAATAGAAGGTGGACGTGATCGTCTTCGCCGTTAAATTCGAATAACTCGCCATCCATCTGCAAGCAGGTTTCAGTAAAGACCTCTTCAAGCCTATTAAGCATGGAATGTGTAAAGATATCTCGCCTGTATTTAGTTATAAATACTAGATGATAATTAAGTGTATATTTACAACTTCTTCCTGTTCGCCATTCATAGCTATATTCAATTTTATCTTTTGGGTATTTAGGCACAATATTCATCCTTTAATTTGACATTATTACTTATAAATGCTAGAATACAATATATGGAAAACAAGAACAAGTTCCTATGTTAATGGGAGTCAAATTCAAAGCGAATCCAACGGAACAGCAAAAACTTAGTTTAAGTCAGTGGATGGGCTGTGCTAGAACCATTTGGAACGCGAAGTGCGAAGAAGATACCTATTTAAGAACCTTTGCTAGAAAATATCTTCCTATACGAACCTATCCAAAGGTAGACCAAGTCTATTCAGACTATAAAAATAAAGAATTGACCCCTTGGCTTTTCAAATGCCCGTCACAACTCCTTCGAAACTCTGCAACTAATTGGTATGCGACCTATGGGAAATTTTTAAAAGGCGTATGTGGTCGTCCTCGACGAAAGAAGAAGACAGATGAAGGCTCCATTCATATAACCAATGAATTGTTTAGTTGGAAAAAAAATAGTGGCGGTAGTTATCAGCTATTTATTGGTTCAAAAAATAATAACATTGGATTTCTCTCAATAAAGACTCACAAAAAGGTTCAGGAACCTAAATCCATATATATTAAAAAGAAAAATGGCGTTTATAGCGTATCGTTTTGTTATCAGGATGATGTGAATGAAACGTTGTTGCTGACAGGAGAAAAACAGCTTAAGAGGTTAAGGAAAAAGTCGATATCTGAGTTGGAAATGATAACAGATGGTGTAGATCGTGGTGTTAAGGTTATGGCTCAGGCTGTTTCTGAAACGTATGATTATTCAGATAGTGCAAAGCAGCGATTAATTTCTTTGGAGTTCAAACGAAAACGGTATCAAAGATGGATGGCAAGGCAGGCATTAACATCTAATAGACGTAAGCGGACCAAGAAAAGAATCGCAAAAACGTTTGTTCAGCAAGCGCATATTCGTAATGATTTTTGCCATAAAACAAGTCGAAAGATAGTGGGGCAAGAGTCGATAGAAGTGATAGTTATGGAAAATCTTAAAACAAAGAACATGACAGGAAAAGCTAAAGCGAAGCAAGATGAGCAAGGTCGATGGCTCAAGAATGGAGCTAAAGCTAAGTCTGGCCTTAACAAAGCTATCCTATCAAAAGGATGGCACAAATTAGAGGCGTACACGATGTACAAGGCACAACGAGAAAACAAAGTTGTTTTCAAAGTATCGCCTCATTATACTTCTCAGGAATGTGCTGATTGTGGCCACATTCACCCAGAAAATCGAGTAACAAGAGATGATTTTGTTTGCCAGATTTGTGGACATGCTGAGGATGCTGATAGTAATGCAGCAAAGGTAATCAAAAAACGTGCAATCAACCTTATTAAACACTCTGGAACGGAGTTGTCGAAGACTGGTGTTCTCACCAATCCCGATATCGGACATGGAGATACAGGTAAGTCCTTAGAAGGGAAACCGACTAAGGCGCGTATCAAAAAACCTAGCAATAGGAAGGAACTGTCAAAAAAGAAGGAGTTAGTCGTATGTGTCTAGCTTTAGAAGCCACGTCCTTTAGGTCGTCGGTAGTTCACTCCAGGCATTTGGATAGGTCCTTTGTTTTATATAAAGATAAGTTTGTTGAATGGAAAAACGGGATATGAATTTTTGAGGATTCCTATAAAAAAAATACTTACCTACCTTTGCTGGGTGTTAATAGGAATCGGCTGCCTTATCTATGGGTTCATAGTTTATGCTGCCCAATCATTCGATGATTTACTGACGCCAATGAGCGCATCTCATAGTACGTTTAAAAAATATGATTTGTCGTCTACATATACAAATGATAGTGAATGGATTCTTCAATTATCAACGAATCCACGCTCATCCTTAACTAAAATCGCCTCTGCTCAACCATCTAAAAATAATAATGAACGGCTATCATTAGGGGATATTGCTTATAACAACATTTCAATAGATGAGCAGTATATTTACGCATCTATTTATCGAGAATATACTGAAAAGGGGTTTGAAACAGGTGGTCAACGAGTAGATGTTTTTGACTATTCAGGGAACCATGTCGGAACACTACATACAGATGGCTATATGCCTACAGACGTATTCTTTTATAAGAATATAATTATTGTAAATATGAGACATGTAAAAAGCAAAAATGCAGGTTTTGAAATTTTTGAAAAACATACTTTTAATAAAATAGGAGAGATTGATCTAAAAGAATCGTTTCCAACTCGAAGCGTTATTCTTGATTCAGAAAACGGACGCCTCTATGTATTTGCATCTAGCGTAGGTCCTTTAAAAGATCGATCTCCTTATCTATCAGCAGACGTAATTGATGATCCAACAGTTAAAAAATATGAAATATTTTTTAATATATTATTAGATCCTATCGAAATTACCGAGGCTAAAGCATTTCCTTCGTGGTCTGCAGGAAAAGGAATTATGCATGATAGTTCTATTATAGTGTCAGCAACTTACGATCATTATCAGTTATATCGCTTTTTGCCAGAAAAGGGTGCTTGGAAGGTTTTATCCAAAACTCCTGCTGGTCATTTATTGAGAAAATCAAAGTTCCGAAATGAATTATATGGGTTGGATTGGAATGGAGATATTAAAATTTTTGATTTAACTACGTTTAAGCTCAAAAAAACGTTAAACTTTAAAGCGACACGAGATTTTATTGTAAGAGATAATTTTTTATATTTAAATACACGCGAACACCATAAAGTAATTATTTATGATTTAGATAAAGACATCATAGTCTCTGAATATCAAGGAGCGTTTGGCCCATTTAGTCTTAAATAACAGACTTTCTCTATTTTTTAATGAGATTGTCATAACTAGTTTATTTCGAGCTTTCGGAATAAATTTTTTGACCTTCGTGAATATTTGCAGAAACTATTTCAACATATTCTATATTAACTATTCCAATACCTATTGGAACTTCATGAAATCCACTTTTATCTTGCGTTAAAAAACGGAAATTTTTTAACAGGACCTCTTTCTGTTGAGACATTATCAACCACTTAAAGTTAGTGCCACAAAAAAAAGTTGAGACCGAACGAGTTTCTGTTAGTTCAAAAACAAGTCCTAAAAGCTCGGTTTCTTGGTCTAGACAAGGTGTTTACTTTGGTTCAGGAGTAAGCGTAATGGGAGTTCCTATTAGTCCTACTACACAATTACCAATTCCAAATGACGAATTGGAAACACAAATTGTAACGTGGGTAGATTTTCAGTTTGAGAATGGAATATCAGTTTTGCCATTTTTAAAAACATCTTTTAAAAACACTAATGAAATTATAGATTTATTAAAAAAGGAAATTCTTTAATTTTTAATACTAAATTTACTCCCATTTGGTTATGTCATTTAAATCTCTAGAGGAATGAAGAAGTCTTAAAACTCGAATATGGTCTTTTGTTACGGCATAAAATATTAGATGGTGTTTAAATCCACTTATAGGAAGATATCGAATCTTTTGCGATAAGTTCTGACTGATTGGGAATAGTGTTCCAATCTCGGGCATACTAGATAGTTTTCCGATGATATTTTGAATAGAAGTAAGTAACTTATCGGCCGATTTCTTATTTTCAGAAGCTATCCAAACATAATGGTCTTCAATGTCTCGTTCAGAAATTGGTGAAAAAAGAACAGGAAACTTTATCATTTGGTGGATTTATTTAGTCTAGCTGTGGCTTTTTCTTGAATAGTGGCCCAATTACTTTCAGTGAGTATTCTGCCTTCGCCTTGAAATCCTTCTAAAATTTTAAGTTCAACCAATTGTCGTTCATTTTCAACTTTATCTTTTCGAATGAGTGCCCGAATATATTCGCTATCGGATCCATAATCTCCGACAGTTACTTGGGTAGAGACATACCGTTTCATGTTGTCGGGTAATGAAATATTTAGTGTTGCCATAGAAGGGCTCCTTTTTTTGTCTAATATATAAATATATCGTAATTGTTATGACAATATTTTTCAATATTTGTCATAAATTTTCATTCCCATATTTTCAAATAAATAAACAAATTATTTGGAAAACATCTATATTTCATTGTAAGTAAAGGATAAAAAACTTGGGTGATTATTAAGATAATTAGCGTCCATCACTATCCTCCAATAAAGGTTCAAAAAAGCGTTTTGTTCGTATCTTTCCAACCAACTGTACCATTTTTAGTAGTTTAACTTTGTTGTTCATATTCTTCACCTTGGATGTTATTTTTTCCAAAA
>JABIQV010000025.1 GCA_018699495.1 bacterium
ACAATGAAAAATGGTTCATCAGAAGGAAACGTGCTCTCTCTTAGCCTAGATTCAGATAGTATTAACGACTCCAATGAATTCATCGGATTCAAGGGAAAAGGGGAAGAAACATTCGGTTCTATTAAAGGACACGAAAATCAACTTCTTTCTCAAACCGGTGTTAAGTTCGAATCATACGGAGCGGATTACGCAGAGTATTTACCAAAAGCAGATAATAGTGAAGAAATGGAATCGGGAGATATCATTGGTGTAAAAGATGGGCATATTTCTAAAAATTTAGATGGCGCTCAAAAAGTGATGGTAATTTCTAGTATGCCGTTAGTAGTCGGTAACTGGAAAGGTAAAGACACAGGACTGACATACGAAACCGTAGCTTTTGTTGGACAAGTTCCAGTAAAAATTAAAGGGTCTGTTACCTCTGGTGACTATATCGTTCCTAGTGGGGACAATGATGGTGTTGCTATTGCGGTGTCTCCGTCTAACTTAACTGTTGAGCAATCGTCTCAGATAGTTGGTCAAGCTTGGGAATCATCGTCTAAAACGGGTATCAAATATGTGAATGTTGCAATTACGCCTCATTCTCAACCGACAGCAATTTTAGATAGATTAGAAAAAGAGAATCAAGAATTGAAAGAAGAAATTAGAAAGATATACGACCTTATTAACGCAAGTAAATAAGCGTAGTTTTTCTAGAGTTCGTAAATAAAAAAAGGCCCTTTAATTAGGGCCTTTTTTTTGTCTATTTTTAAATGGATATCACGTAAACGATAATAGAGTAACTTGGTTTAAGAAAGCGACTCTATTTAAACGTGAAATATTAGGTCGGTTACGTTAAGCTTCTATAGCAGTTTTTAGGTCGCCATTTTCATACATTTCCATAATTATGTCGCAACCGCCTATAAATTCGCCATTGACGTATAATTGAGGGATTGTTGGCCAGTCAGAGTACTGTTTGATACCTTCTCTTAAGTAGTCGTCTTCTAAAACGTTTCTTGTTTCAAATTTGATTCCCATTAGGTTGAGTACTTGAACGACTTGTGAAGAGAACCCGCATTGAGGCATATCTTTATCGCCCTTCATATAAAGGATGACCTTGTTTTCTTTTACTTCTTTATCGATGGTTTCGATACGTTTTTTAAGTTCGATTTGGTCTTGATTATTTTCCATGGTATTTATTCCTTTTTTTGTGACTTTATTTTTTGGCTTATTTTTTTAACAAAAATCAGTTTAATTGAGTACAGTTTATCATTATTTGATGTACTGGTCTTTAACAGCGTCCCATTTTTTAGGCGTGAACGTTTTTAAACCAAGGGCATGAACACTTGTCGCAAACGCTAATTTTAGTGCGTTCATGACTAGTTTATGTTGGTTTACTAAAGACAAGCTTTCAAACTGTTTGTCGATGACGAGAGCTTCAAAATGTTGACCATCTTGATTCGGATCGAAGACATAGACAGTCGATTGAGGTAGTTCGTCTTGGATTACATTTTTTATTTCTTCAACCATTGAATTGGCTCCTTTTTTTGGATTGGGTATAAACTTACTTGTTTTGAACAAGCCAATCGATAATGTCGTCAGATTCTAGCATCGGTTCTCCGTCAATTACTAAACAAGGGACTTGGTTTTTGCCTGTCAGGAAAAATAGTTCTTGTCGAAAATCTGGTTCGTCCATGATATTTTTTAATTCAATACCTTCTATTTCATTTTGTCTGATATAAGCCGATACGTTTTGGCAGTATGGACAGGATGGAAAATGGTATAACGATAATGTTTGTTCGCTCATATTAGATTTCCTTTTTTGTATTAATTTTGATTTCGGACTCGATAAAATCTAGCACCTTTTTTTCGAGTTTTTGACCGTATATGGTATTCATTTCTTGCAGACAAGTTGGAGACGTTACGTTAATTTCTATTAAATAATTTCCTATAATATCGATGCCTACAAAACTCAATTGATTCAGTTTTAAGAATGGACGAATGGTTTCTATTATTTTTTTGTCGTTGGGTGTAATCTCTGTTTTGATTGCTTTTCCACCAGCGAAAAAATTATTTCTATGGTCTACCTTATTATGGACTCTTAGTACGGCGCCTAAAGGGTCGCCATCCAATAATAAAATACGTTTGTCGCCGATTGATGCTTCAGGAATATAACTTTGGCAAAGGATAGGGCTGTTCTCTAATTTAATTAATGTTTCAAATGTAACATTGGCGTTTGTATCGCCCTCATTTATGATAAAGATTCCCTGTCCACCGTAGCCATTAAGTGGTTTGATTATGATTTTTTTGTGCTCGTTTAAAAACTCTAAGTAGTCGTTTTTTTCTTGGGTGATAAGAGAGTCAGGAATAATAGACTTGAAGTGAAGGGCAACTATTTTTTCGTTTACAGTTCGGATTCCCTTTGGATTATTCATAATATAGGGACGTTTGCATAGGTCTAAAAGCCAAGTGTTTCTTAAATATCGATCGTCAAAGGGTGGGTCAGGACGTATAAATATTGCGTCAACTAGTTCTGCAGATAGGGATTTTTTTTCTAGTATATGAAATTGCTTTTCTTGGTTATCGGTTGGTTCAATTTTTAGTGTGTTTAACTGGACTGAATGGTTTTTAAAACTAATATCGTCTTGGCCGATATAGTAGCAATCGTGACCTCTTCGGTGGCTTTCTTTTATGAAGGAATAGGTCGTGTCTTTTTTAATATTAATCGTTTCCAGAGGATCCATCAGAAACGCAAATTTCATGACTTCATTTCCAGCTCTTGAACTTCCTTAACTGACGCTAATAGCGAGAGTCGTGAGACGACTTGATAAACAAAGAATTTATCGTGTAAAAGTGGAATTCCACAATAATCGCCTGTGTCAGGAAGGCAGTCTGGATGTTTCATTGCGACAGGGCATATTTTTCTAAATTCCATGCCAGACGAGTTTAAATTATCTCGTACTGATTTTTTTGTGTTTACTCTATAGAAAGCACCAACTGATTGACTGCCAATGTTATAGATACAAACTTCAGCGGATTTATCTTCCACGGTTAAGGCTGATTCTACGCCTTCTTGAAGTATAAAATTATTAATAATAGTTGAAGATTTACCTTTATATAGTTTGTTCCTGTTTTTTCGATTCAGAGTCAAAATATCGGATGAGTCATAAATTGCTTGAACACCCATTCCATATGTTCCTTGACTTGATTTTAAGAATAAATATGGTTTTGATTTAATATCATATTGGTCATATTTTTTTTGTATTCGGGCAAGAAGTGTTTTTGCTTTATCTGCTAGCTTTATTCTGTCAGTTTCGTCGTTAATAGTTACCGCGTCGGCTGTTTCATAAAGACACGTAAAGAACCATGGGTCTATCCCGAATTCGGATGCAAATTCATCGATAACCTCGTTTGTACATTTAAAATGATGTGTTTTTGACCGGTTATACCAGCCCGCTTTTAACGAAGGAATGATTGGTAGTTTAATTTTTTCTAGGCATGAAGGGATTCCGGAACTAAGGTCATGATTTAAAATAACAAGGTCAAATGTTTCTGTATTGTTT
The DNA here is from genome assembly GCA_018699495.1 of bacterium. Lineage (GTDB taxonomy): Bacteria > Margulisbacteria > Marinamargulisbacteria > JABIPA01 > JABIPA01 > JABIPA01. The sequence goes on from JABIQV010000025.1 coordinate 3,540, forward strand.
TTACAGATTTGTCTGTCTAGATTATAGACATCAATTTTTGCGTCGGATGCTGTTTTTAATGTGGTCATCGATTGTGTCTCGTCTTCTAATACCGTTGATATTTTACTTGTATAGCCTGCTCTATTAATAATAGATTGAAGGACATTCGCGTTCTCTAAATACCAAAGGTTTCGGGTGTGTTCTTCGATAACAATTAATATGTTTTTGACTGTCGGGAATTTCTTTTTCATAAACCGTTGAAAGGCAGCGACAGCATCTGTTTGACCGACGTAGCATAAATTGTTGAAACCGGCAGGAAAAAAATTGGTATCTACAACGGCAGCTTTGTACCCGGAGTCTCTAACATCTACAGATGAATAAAAAACGGGGGTAATTTGGCTTTCTTTTTCGGATAACCACGTCAATATTTTTTCTTTGTTTGAAAATAAGATGTTTGTAATAGTCATAAGCTTTTTTTAGGAAAATTGAAGTTTAAATAATTTAGCGTAGTATCCATCGTTTATCATCAGTTCATCGTGACTCCCCATTTCGATACATTTACCATCTTTCATAGCTAGAATTGTATCTGCTTTCTTAATTGTTGACAATCGATGAGCGATTACGATGACCGTTTTTTGAGCAAGTATGTTTTCCAGTGCAAATTGAATTTTGGACTCGGATTGAGAATCGACAGAGGCCGTTGCTTCGTCTAATAAGATTAAAGGGGCAGGGGAGGCTAATGCTCTTGCAAACGTTATGAGTTGGGCCTGTCCTGCCGAAAGGTTTTGGCCCCCATTTTGGACGAGGGTATCGTATCCATTTTCATAAGCGATGATGTCCCGGTGAATGTGAACTTTTTTTGCTGCAGCTATCATCATCTCCTCGGTAATGCTCGGGTTTCCTAAGGTTATGTTGAATTTAATAGAAGAGCTAAACAGTTGAACGTCTTGAGATACGATAGATGAAAGTTTTCTCAAATCTTTGGTGAGTATGTCATTTATTTCATGATTATCGACGGTAATAGACCCTTTATATCCGATATAAAGTTTAGTGAGGATACGACTGATAGTCGTTTTTCCAGACCCTGTTGGACCTACGATTGCTAAGGTTTGTCCTTTTTTTATTTTGAATGTTAGATCATGTAATATTTTTTTGTTCTCGTGACCAGGGTAGGCAAAGGAGACATTTGAAAACTTGATGCCTTCTTTTAAATTAGCGAGAGGAATTGTTCCTTTTGGGATAGAGTCGTTCACTTCGAATGTTCCAAATATCTTTTCTAAGGCGGCTAAGGTATGTTGTAAAATGGCAAATTTGTTTGAAAGCTCTTTTAGGGGATGAAAGAATTTTTGAATATATTCTATAAACGCAACTAGCAGACCAATGGTGACTAAATTTTGATTATATTGGCCCCATCCGTACCATAAGACTAGAGCCACAGCGACAGAACTTATCGCTTCAACTAACGAAAATAAAAGAGCATCGTAAACGACAGAGTGTATATTCGCTTTTCTATAATCGCCGTTTATTTTTTTGAACATAGAATAGTTTTTTGAATAACGACCAAATAATTGGATAATCGACACACCATGCAATTGTTCTTGAAGGATGCCTGTCATTTTTCCCGTTAATGTTCGGATTTTATTGAAACAGTAACGTAGTTTTATCCTGAAAAAATTACTAATTAGTGCTAAGGGCGGAACAATTAAAATAGCGATTAAGGTTAATTTTGGGCTAAGGTAAAGCATGAACCCAATAATTCCTATAAGTGTTAATAAATCACTTAAAAGTGTAACAACTCCGCTAGAAAAACTGTCATTTAAGGCTTCGATGTCTGTTGTTAATCGAGATGTAATGGTTCCCAAAGGTGTTTTATCAAAATAACTAGAGGAAAAGGTTAGCACATGTTTAAAGAGATCTTTTCTGATTTCTGCGATTGTTTGTTGGCCGATGTACTGAAAAATAAAAGATTGCAAGCAGCGTGAAATAAATTCTCCAATAACACAAAATGCAAATAGAGAGGCTGTGAATGTGAGTCCATTATAATCATTTTTGAGAATATTTTCGTCTATGCCATATTTGGTGATGTACGGTTGAAAAAGGTGAAGCAGAGATATAAATGGAATTAATATGAATCCAACGACAAGTAGTTTGGAATGTTTTTTTAAATAATTCCAATATTGGATAATATATTTTTTATCGTTTTCGAAACTCATAACGTGCTTACCTTTGTTTTCATCGTGCTAATTTTTTTCTTCTACTTGCTGATATAGCCACGTATCTTTATAAAGACCGTCTTTTTTGATGAGTTCTTTATGCGGTCCTTGAGTCACAATTTTCCCATTTTCTAAGACCAAAATATTGTCGCAGTCTACGAGGGCACTAATCCGATGTGAGACGACAATTTTAGTTTTATTCTCTAATTCATAAATAGCTTTATTTATGAAATGCTCGGTTTTATGGTCTACGGCAGAGAGATGGTCATCAAGAATTAATATGGAGTGCGTTTTATATAATGCGCGTGCTAATGAAATTCGTTTTTTTTGTCCTCCAGATAATATGATTCCTTTTTCTCCGATAATAGTTTCAAAGTCATCTGGAAAGGCCATTATGTCGTTATAAACAGAGGCTGATTTTGACAATTTTTCAATTATATTTTTGTTTGGTGATTCGACGTTTGGATTTGCATACCCAATATTTTCGGAAATTGTATCTGAAAATAAAAAGGATAGTTGTGGGACATACGATATTAAATCCCAGTAGGTAGCAATAGGGATTGAGGTGACATCTTGGCCGTTTAGAAATATGGCATTTTTTGGAGGTGGTTCTAAGCGGGCTAAAAGTTTGGCTAACGTTGTTTTCCCACAGCCTGTGGGACCGAAAAAACCAATAGAACTGTGTTTTGGGATATCGAATGATATATCGTTTAGAGCCGGCGTTTTTGAGTCTGGAAATGAAAAGGTTAACTGTTTCACGGATAGGTTGTTTTCTTTAATATCAATCCCGTGTTTAGCTTCAGGTCGATAATATTCTGGTGCATCTAATATTTTGTTCACTCGTTTAAGACTTGTACGTCCTCTTTGGATTATATTGATTATCCAGGCAAGAGACGCTGTTGGCCAGACGATTTGAGCTAAAAATAAGCTCATGGCAGTAAACTCACCGATTGTTAATTGATCTTTAATAATCCATAAACCGCCTACAAAAAATAGGATGCATTGTCCTAGGCTTCCAATAATTCCTATAAAAGGGAACATGCTGGATCTGTATTTTGCCAACATAATTCCATTTTCTAAAAACTCTTCATTTTTTTCTTGGAACATTGATAATGTAGAGTCTTCAATCCCATAGGATTTAATTAGATGAATATTGGAAAGGGCTTCGACTATTTTATCGGTCACTTCGCCAAGTAGCTTTTGGTATCGAACCATATACACAAAGAGTTTTTTTACCAAAAATCGGATGCTAAACATAGCGACAGGAATAGGGGCTATGACATACAGAGTAAGAGGTAAACTTATTTTTATCATTTCTGAGAAAACAAAAATGTAACTGATTGTTGTATTGAAAATGTGCAAGGCGGCAAGTGCAACAAAGACACGTATACCCGATAAATCATTGACGAGCCTGGACATTAGGTCGCCAACTTTATTTTCTTTATAGAAACGAGGAGAGAGTCGAATGAGGTGTTTATATAAGTCGTTTCTTATGTCATATTCGACATTTCTTCCTGGTATAAAAAAGAAGAGTCTCGATAAAGTTCGTGAAATAAAAATAATCGCAGCTAAGCCTACAATTACGAGAAAAAATCGTTTCAAATCAGACTGATCATTTGTTTTTAGGCCATCGATGATTGCTTTTATTTCTAAGGGGATTCGGACAGCGGCTAAATTAGTTGCTGTTAAGGCGATGAATCCACATGAGTAAATGAGCCAGTATTTTTTTACGTATTGATTAATAAATTTCCACATGTTTTTTTGTCTTTTTTTGTATTGTAAAATACAATGACGTTTATTGTATATAAATTTGGACTAACGGTTATAATTACGTTTGGGCTAGAGGGAAAGGAATTTAAGGGTTGAGATATTTATTTGAAAGAAACTATTGTTTTAGTTTGACGTTCATTTTAATGTGTTTTGTGATGATTAACCTAGGGTCGGTTACCCTATTAGCTCAAAATACTCCTTTTTCTTCCAATGAATTTGATACATCGTCTTATGACAGCGTTAAAAGAAAACGAATTATTGATAAAGGATTTGATGAACCAGAAAAAAACTATGATATTAGTGTCGTTCCATACTCTTACGCTGGGAATTATAAAGCGGTTGTGTATACTCCAAAAAAGTTAAAAAACTTACCCGTCGTTATCTATAATTATGATCAGTTTTTAGATTTAGCCGGTAAAGAATTGGCGTTGAAAAAAGGCTACGATTTAGAATCATTTTTAAAAGCGTTTGGCGGATGGGATATGATCTGTATAATTCCCTTAGAACGACATCATAAATTAAACGCAGTTAAAGGTGCTATTGCCTATGCAGGCTCTTTGGAACAAGCGAATAAAGATAATATTCATATAGTAGGTGTTGCTGAAGGGGCTTTTTTATCTTTATTATCGTTAGATTCTTTTCCTGGTGTAAAAACGGTGACAATAATAAGCCCTCAGATGAGGCATCAGACAGGCCATTTGTCGTTGCCTGGGTTGGCGCGTAAAATAGGAAAAATTAAGGCCGACGTTATGTTAATTGTCGGTCAACGTGAGACGACGTGGCGGCTAACAATTTCAGAAATTATTTTGAGTTTGTTTCAGCAAAAGGGGAAACATGTACGTATAAAAACATATGATAGAGGACGAAAATGGTTTTGGAATCCAGAACATGAATTTATGTCGGATATTTATGAATTTATTACAAATAAACCCTATGGGGGACATCAACTAAAAAAAGACAGAGAAAAGAGAGAGATAAAATGGCGAGAATAAGAACACATACGAACCCTTTTAATTATTTTGAACGAATGAAGCCGATAGATTTTAATGAAAAATTTCCAAACTTAAAACATATGGATTGTGAAATAGGGTTTGGACGAGGGATATTTTTACGAGAATGGGCGAAATCATATCCTGAGCGGTTAATGTTAGGAATTGAGGTAAGAAAGCAAATTGTGTCCGTCCTTCAAGAACGGTGTAATAAAGACGAATTGGATAATGTCTGGTTGTGTAATGGGCAGGGGTTAATTTTTTTAGAGGATGCTCTTCCAAAAAAGACGTTGAGTAATGTTTTTATTTTTCATCCTGATCCATGGTTTAAGAAGAGACATCATAATCGCCGAGTGGTGTCTCATGAGTTATTGGCCGTTATTTCAGAACGATTGATAGAGGATGGCTTGTTACATATATCTACAGATGTGTCAGAATTATGGGACGATATATTGCTCAAAATTGAAGAGAGTAAGTTATATGAACCCGTTGAAAATGAAGAGTTTTGGAAAAAGGATTATTCATCCCATTGGAGTTTGTTTTCCGATAGAGATAACCGTAGCCAGTTTTATCAGTCGTTTAAATTAAAAGGTTAAATGAGTAACTCAAAAGGTGAAAAAATTATGGAAAATACGTCTTTAAAAAAGCAGTCGTTTAGGCGAGAAATTTTGGAACGTCGAATTAATATGGAGCAAGCTGATGTTGATATCAAAAGTCGGCAGATTTGTGATGTACTTTTAAAAGAGTTGGCTCGAAGTCAATATAAGGCTGTTATTTTTTATTATCCTCTAAAAAATGAAGTAAATTTGCTACCTATGATTCATGAATTGATTAATGATGAGTCGGTATCGATAGGGTTTCCTTACGCAAAGGACGGTAACTATGATTTTGGGGCCGTCAATCATTGTGATTTCCAGGAAAAATGGGATTTCTATGCAAACTTTTTTTCAGGAAAATATGGAGTTAAAGAGCCGAAAGTATATTCTAAGTGGTCGACTACTGTTGAAACACTAATATTGGTACCTGGGTTGGCTTTTGATAAAAAAGGGGTTCGATTAGGGTTTGGAAAAGGAAATTATGACCGGTTACTTGATAAGTATAAGGGCAAACGAATTGGGGTAGCTTATGATTGGCAACTGATTGAGGATTGTCCTAAAGAATCGCATGATAAACCTATGGATATGGTCGTTACCGAAAAGGGTGTTTTGAAAAAGCATGAATAAGTTGAGGGTTTCGTTGGTTCAAATGGATACGACAGATAAGGTGGATGAAAATTTAGATTATTGCTACAAATCGATTCAGAAAGCAGTGGACTCTGGATCGAATTTTATTTTATTTCCTGAAGTGTTTTATTATCGATCTGTATCGTTATCCAAAAAAGCAGAACCCTTAGATGGACCGATTATTCAGGAACTTCGTCACAAAGCGAAAGAACATCGGGTCGCAATTTTGGCGGGGTCAATATACGAACCTATTGAGGGGTCTAAAAAAGTCTACAATACGTCTGTTTTGATTGATGAACACGGGGAAATTACGGGTGTCTATCGAAAAATCCATTTGTTTAATGTAAATCTTAATGGGACACGAATTATTGAATCACTGGTTTTTGATGCGGGAGAGAAGCCAGTTATAGGGACATGTTTTGGTTTAAACGTAGGGATGAGTATTTGTTATGATTTAAGATTCCCAGAACTTTTTCGACATTATTCCAACGAGGGAGTGGAACTAATGGTTTGTCCTGCTTCGTTTACCTTTCCTACTGGGGAAGCCCATTGGGAAATACTTTGTCGTGCACGTGCTATTGAGAATCAATGTTATTTTTTGGCCCCAAATCAAACAGGTGTTGGCGCCGGTAAAATAGCGTCGTTTGGAACGAGCATGGTCGTTGATCCTTGGGGTACAGTTATTGGTAAAGCAAGTACGGACCGTACCGAAATAATCACCGTGGATTTAGATTTGAGTGAATTAAGAAGAAGAAGAAAACAGACTCCCTTTTTGAAGCATCGAATGATTGGCTTATAAAAAATGACGTTTCACTATTTTATTTTAGTCGAAACTATTATTTTAACGATTATTCGAATTTTGTTGTTACTTTTTTTTTCTAAAAAATATAGCCATATGTCAAATAAGCATACCTGTCTGAGAGGTATCATGAGCTTAGTTTTGGAGTCTGTTTATATTATAGTGGTAACCTCATTTCTTATCGATGTTACATCTAGTTTTAATTTAGGGAGCTTATTTTTTATCTTATTTGTGCATGTTACTGGTGTTGAGGTTGTCTACTATTGGTTTCATCGATTATTACATTATCCAAAAATTTATCAGAGAATTCATCGCTTTCATCATTTAGAAATTAATCCATCGCCGGAATCTTCGTTATGTTTTCATTTTGTGGAAAGGTTTTCGTATACCGTGCTATTTAGTCTTCCTGTTTTTATTACGTCGTTTGTTTTAGGGGTATCTTTTCAGAGTATTATGCTTTATTTGATTTGTTTCGATGTGTTGAATATGAAAGGGCATATAAGTACATCTAATGACGTAAAGAACTTTTCAGAATTGGAACGTGAAGAAGGAGAAAATCCAAACTTGCTCTACACGTCTAGGTATCATCATATTCATCATTTACTTCCTACTAAGAACTTTTCATTATTTATGCCATATGTGGATAAATTATTTGGAACGTATAAAGTTTAGGAGCTAATTAATTGAAGCTGGATCAATGTGAAGTGACGTTAAAAATTTACCAAATAGGTCGATATATTTCATAGCCAACGTTTCGTTTTTTTTGTTTCCTGCAGTTTCGATTTGCGCTCCGATTTCAGAAATAGTTTGGAACCCAAATGTTCCTCCAGATCCCTTTAACTTGTGTCCGATTTCTGAAATATGTTCATAATTTAATAGAGTCAACGCCAGTTTTAAAGACTTCAGATCTTCTTTTCGGCAAGCAAAATATTTAGGTAAAAGGGGACGTATTAGTGGATGGTGGCTCGAGTTAAATTTATTTTCCATAATATACTATATTTATTGTTAATGTTTAGAATTCCTAATAATAGGGTATAAGATTTATCCGTGGGGGGCAAAGTTTTTTCTTCAATGTTGAAGCTTCTTTTCTTATTTTTTTGCTAATCTACACGAGAATGCATCTAGGCATTCCTTTTTTCAAAAAGAACCTCATGCTTTGCACCCCACCCAACACTTCATTAAACCATTTAAAAATCTCACTATATGACTAAATTTTGTAACTTAACTCCACTAGGAGTCTGCGTTATAAAATTTAACCATCTAGTGTGATTTTTTAACGCTTTCATTTTTTATTTTTTATTTTTCGGTTTGTAACTTAACTCCACTAGGAGTCTGCGTTCCATAACTTAACCATCTCGTGAGATTTTTAAATGGGTGGCTGTTTTTTGATTATAGACGGGCTAGGGCTTTGTGTCCGATGTCTTTTCTGTGGTAGCTTTTTTCGAATGAAATTTTGGCTACGGCTGAATAGGTTAGGTCAATGGCTTTCTTTAACGATGAATCTATTCCTACGACGCCTAGTACTCTTCCTCCAGAAGAAACGAGTGTCTTGTCTTGTCGTTGCGTTCCGGCGTGAATGACTTGTATCGCGTCGTTTTTTTTGAAAGTGGAGGTTCCTGTGATTTCTTTTCCTTTTTCATAGGCATTGGGATAGCCACCTGATGCTAAAACGACACACACTGCTGACTCTGGTTTCCATTCTAGCCTTATAGTGTGAAGTGTTTGATTTGTCATTGCCTGGAATATACTTACTAGGTCGTTTTTTAGTCTTGGAAGTACGACTTGTGTTTCGGGATCACCAAAACGCGCGTTAAACTCGATTATGAGGGGTTTTCCTTTAACAATGATGATGCCTGCATATACGATTCCTCTATAATCTATGTTTTCTTCTTTAAATCCTTTTAATACTTTGTCAAAAACGTCTGTTTGAATTGTTTTAAATAGGGAGTCTGTAATTAAAGGGGTAGGGCTATAAGCGCCCATTCCTCCTGTATTTGGACCCTTGTCACCATCAAAAATAGCTTTATGGTCTTGAGCAGGCGTCATTGGTAATAGTGTTTTTCCGTCACAAAAAGCAAAAATGGAGGCTTCTTCTCCATCTAGAAAGTCTTCTATTATTATCTTTTTTCCTGCCTCTTTAAACTTATCATTGTCTATGGCATCTTCTATCGCGGTAAATGCTTCACTTTGTGTTGCAGCAATCGTTACACCTTTTCCAGCAGCTAAACCATCTGCTTTTATAACGATTGGATAGTCATTCCTCGTGCATAAATAAGTTTTTGCATCAGTTGAATTTGTAAATTCTTTATAACCTGCTGTTGGAATGTCGTATTTTTCCATAAATGCTTTTGACCAGGCTTTTGACCCTTCAAGTTGAGCGCCTATTTTATCAGGGCCAATAATGTTCAAATTATTTTCATTAAATGTGTCAACAATTCCTTCAACTAAAGGAGCTTCTGGACCAACAATTGTTAAGTCTATGTTGTTATTAATTGCGAATTTTAAAAGAGTATCGATATCTGTATCATTTATTTGAACGTTTGTTCCACACTGTGCTGTGCCTGCATTTCCAGGTGCAATAAAAAGAGCAGGGCCTTGATTACTTTCCTTTAATTTTAAAGCAAGACTATGCTCTCGTCCGCCTGATCCAATAAGTAGAATTTTTAATTGATTATTTTTCATACAAAAAATCTATCAGAGGTGCTTTTCTAGGGTCAAGGATAAAATAATAATTTCTTTTTTAATTATCACTATGTTACGATTAAAACGTAACGTTATATTTAATGTTATCATCACTTTAATCATGTAATATGAGCATAAAAGCAATAGACTTTAGGTTATGTTAGAAAGGAATCAATATGAACTGGCCAGAATTGATGCAATTGGTACGTTCCGGGGAATCTGGAGATAGACGTTTTTTAAGCCGAGTTAAATCTGTTGATGAGTTGGGGCCTATTTTGACTGCATTGGCATCTGGTTCTGGGGGCCATATTGTTATTGGGATAGATATTAATCAGTTACATTTTTTGGGCTCAGAGGTCACTTTGGAATGGATAGAGACGCTTATTCAAGATTATTGTAATCCTTTTTTTGAAATAAAATTTCATAAAATTCAACGTGATAGTAAAAGTGTTATTTGTATTCAAGTTTTTGAAGGTAAATTAAAGCCGTTTTTTTATAAAAAAAAGTGTTTTTTATTTGAAGATGGGTTATTGAAAATGGCTATGAATAAATTTGAGCCTGAGAGTTCTTTAGAGAGTGCCGAACAGCAGGTCTTGGCTTCTGAAATGACGAAGTCTACGGAAACGAATACAGTAGAGTCTAGTTTTCTATTTAATGAGAAACAGATGCCAACTCAGAAGGAAGAAAAATCAAGTCAACCTCAACCTGGGAAGGATCGTCATCCTCAATCAGAATCTGAGTTGAATTCTGGAGCATCTCAAAATAGCATACCCGTAGTAGACGGTCGTTCAATCGCTGACGTATCATCTACGGTGGCGAATCCAGCAGAGTATGTTGATGCGAGAGAGTTTTCTCGGAAAAAGGATACAAATGTCGGAGAGTCTGCATGGCGATCTGCTAATCTTTTGGAGGTGGCGGCTCAGCCCGTTGTTTCAGAGAACGTAAATAAAACTCCAACACATTTTATTCACCCTGAAACTGTAGTCAAGACGGATGTTCTTGATTCTACGAAAATAGGGACTCTTCCTTCTTTAAATAATAAGGATGAATCAATAAGACAGTCAGTATCGAGTGTAACTGAGGGGGCTAGCGAAACGTCAGATGATCCGTTAACTAGGACACAAGACGACAAAACGTCGGTAGTAAAAAAACCTGAAGAAACGCCGCCTTCTGCAAAGGAAGTGGAACACGATAGTTTTGTGAGGATTAATTATAAAATGGCACCCTCTGTAAAGAAAAAAGAGGTGGTTCCTTTTACTCAATCATCGATAGAGCATAAGAGTAAGTTAGAGACATTGGTTACTATGAAAAAAGATGAACGCATACCTGAGAATGGGTTGTCTTCATTAGATTCTATGGCAACTGTTGGGACATCGACTCACTCAGTTAGTTCACCTAATTCAGGCATCTCGGGGTTTGGGGTAAATAAAGAAAATATTGGGTTTGAGGACAAGGTGGGGTTGGTTACGACGGAATCATTATCCAATTCGGAGGATATTTCAGAAGAAGGTCAATTTTTAGAATTTGAAAATGCGTTGAATAATCGACAATCTAAGGCAATTGCATTTGTTTTGGAAAATGGATCTATTCGTAATAAGGAATATAGACATCTATTGAGTGTATCTCATAAAACCGCTCATATTGAACTTGTTGATCTTGTTTCCAAGTCGTTATTACAGTCTAAAGGATTCGGTCGAAGTACGTGTTATATTTTGCAAGAAAAAAGTAGATCTAGTGTAGAAAGGTTTGCTAAAACTCTTGCTTGAGAGAGTACTTTTTTCTATTTAGCGTTAAGTCATACAGAGATCCCAATCTTTAAAAACAGGATCGTATCCTTTGTTTTTTATAGACTGGATAACTGCTGAAATAGAGCTTTCGTCAGATATTGAGAATTGCTCTAATTCTGTTTCTCCGGAATACCCTCCAGGAGACGTTTTAGACTCTGCAGACATTTGAGTGATTCCAAGAGGAATTAAATTAGTTCTTAATGAAGCGGGTTCTCTTGTGGACATAGAAATTCCTACATCAGGAAAGACGAGTCGGAAACTGGTAATTAATTGAACAAGTTCACGATCTGAAAGCGGATAGTCGGGCTTGAATCCAGATGAAATATCTTTAATTCTGTTAAAAGAGATTCCAAATTTTGTTTTCCAATACTTTTTTTTCATAAAATTCAGATGTTGAGCAAGACTAAACGCTTCGTACTGCCAATCATATAACCCAAGTAAAGCGCCTATCTGCATTTTATGAAAACCAACGGAAGCAGACGTTTCTGCTGCTTCTAATCGTTTCGTGTAGTTCTTTTTTTTGCCACTAACATGAAACTTTTTGTAAGCGTCTTTGTTGTAGGTTTCTTGATAAAGAGTGATGCTATCACACCCTGCATCAAATACTTGTTGATAGCCTTCTTTTGTTAATGGTTGAACTTCTATTCCAACTGATGAAAAGTACGGAGACATAAGTTTTATTGCATTGGATATGTAATCAGGTCCGACAGTTGGTTCTGCCTCTCCAGTTAATAGCAATATATGTTTAAATCCTTTTTTAGATAATATTTTTGCTTCTTCAACAATTTTTTCGTCGGACAAAACAATCCGTTTTACTTTGTTATCGATACTGAAATCACAATATGTGCATTTGTTGTAACACAGATTTGAAAGGTACATGGGAACAAAAATTTGGATGGTGTTTCCAAATCTTTTTTTTGATAAGGTGTTGGCTAGCGCTGCAATTGTTTCGATATGCTCAGCGGCTGCAGGTGATAATAAAATAGGAAGGTCTTGCAAAGAGAATACTTCCTTTGAAAGAAGTTGTTTGACTTGGGTACTGGTTATTGATTTTGACTTTAAAGAAGTTTCTACAATTTCATTGTGAATGATACTGAAAGGCGTGTTCATATTTGTTAAGGGTCTAGCTTAAAAAGCTCGTAAAAGGTGATGAGGCACTTGCCTGTCTAATTTCAGAAGGTAGTCCTGATAAATAGGCTTTACGTCCTGCTTTAACGGCAAGGTTGAATGCGGATGCGTTTAATATAGGATCATGTGCAGTTGCGATTGCGGTATTTACAATAACGGCATCAGCACCCAATTCTAAAGCTTCGGCTGCATGGGACGGACGACCAAGTCCTGCATCGATAATAACAGGAACAGTAGACTGTTCAATGATGATTTGAATAAGTTCTTTGACTCGAATACCTTGATTACTTCCGATTGGAGAAGCAAGTGGCATAACAGCGGCACAGCCTGCTTCTTCTAAGTGTTTAGCTAGAATAGGGTCTGCATTAATATAAGGAAGGACTGTAAATCCATCTTTAACCAATTGTTGTGCTGCTTTTAATGTTTCTATAGGGTCTGGTAGAAGATAATTAGGTTCAGGCGTTATTTCTAATTTAATCCAAGAAGAAAGACCGGAAATTCGTGCTATCTTTGCTAATTTAACTGCCTCTTCTGCTGTTCTTGCTCCAGACGTATTTGGAAGAAAGCTGATTTTAGTTCTGTCTATAGATTCAATAAAATCATCCTGACTATCGGTTACGTCCACTCTTCGCATAGCAACTGTCACCATTTCTGTTTCTGACGCGTCAATGGCATGTTTCATTACTAAAGGAGACGAAAACTTTCCTGTTCCGAGAATTAATCGTGAACTGAATATTTTGTCGCTTATTGTTAGGAGATCTTGCTTCATAATATGATTGAAATCATAACAGATTAGGGGTCCAATCACCAATAAAGGGTTTAACGTAATATCTGTCACCATCCGTTAAGATTTCTATGGCTCCATTTACTTTAGTTGATATGATAAATGAATTAAATGTTTTTAGTGTGTTGAGAACCGATGGCGACGGATGTCCATATCTATTTTTTTGACCTGCGCTTATGACCGAAAGTTGGGGACGTACTTCTTTGAGTAGTTCGGAACTAGAGCTTGTTTTACTTCCATGATGTCCACATTTATATACGTCGGATTGTAACTTGTTTTTAAATTGTTTTGCTAAATTCATTTCTCCTTTTTCTTCTAAATCTCCTGTAAATAGAGCGGTAAATGAGTTGAAGGTTAGTTTAAAAATAACGGATGCATTGTTTTCTGATAGTGCGTTTATTTCTTTTTCATTAAATATGGCAAAAAATTGTAGAAATAGGTTTTTTTCAAAATTAATTGTTCCTGTTTTACTTTGCTTTATGCTTATTTTTTTTGACTTGAGATTTTTTTCGAACTGTTTTGGGAATTTGTATTTATTTAGATTGAATCGACCATTATCAATTAGAGTGGATACTGAAAAATTATTAATAAT
>JABIQV010000001.1 GCA_018699495.1 bacterium
TCGCCTACTTTTAACATGTGTCCATTAATGGCATAAGCCGTCCCACAGACAAAATCAATCAGACGTTTTCCAGAATCAGGATCTAAGTACTTTAAATTTATAATAACTGGCTTATTTTCTCTTAAATATGTAGCAATACTCAATGAATCCTCATAAATTCTTGGCTCTTCAACTTTTATTTCAGACACTGGGAATGCTGATAAGTTTTGGTTTCTTACCACGGGTTCTTTAAACACTCCTAAACGAGGAATTGGAGTCAAATCCTCGTCATCATTCGTTTCTTGAAATCCAAAAAATTCTTTTATTTTATCTAAAGTATCGGACATATTTGTTTCCTCGTTTGTTTCTTATTTATTTTGTGACATGCCAATCAATTAAAAAAGTAACGTCCAATTCGAACCATGGAGGCTCCATTTTCAGCAGCAATCAAAAAATCATTTGTCATTCCCATGCTTAATATTTCAAAGGATGGATAGTTTTTCTTCAGTCTCTCAAAACACTGAAACACCTGCTGATAGCACATTTCTATTTGATGGATATCCTCTGTTAAAGGACCCATTGCCATCAGCCCCTTTATTTTAACATACCTGGGCAATTCTATCTTGCTTAATACATCGTCAATGTCTCGCTCAGAAAACCCATACTTGTTATCCTCTCCCGTAAAGTTTACCTGCAAAAATATAGAAATATTCTTTTGTTTTTTAACCGCTAATTCAACAATTTTATTTAATACCTTTTCGCTATGGACGGACTGAATAACGTCAAAGTAATCGATAATCTTTGATAGTTTATTTGTCTGTATTGGTCCGATAAAATGCCAGACTATGCTAGACGAAAGATGTTCAATAAGCGGTATCGCATGTTGCAGTCTATTTTCGCCAAGATTAGTAAACCCTGCTTCAATTAATTGTGAAATTTTGTCCTGGTCATAATATTTCGTTACCGCCAAGACAGTTGTGAGGGGGTTAACTTTATATAAACTTGTCTTTAGTTTATTTATCCTCTTTTCAAGAGGCTCGGTAGACGACACCAGATGGCTATCCTTTTTCCTTATTATTTTTTGATTTTTTTAGGCTATTTCCACGTTTTTTTAATTTTTTTAACTCTTTTTCAGATCCATCCAATATATCATCAGAAACCGTCCATTTTCCCTTAAACTCGTTTGGCAATTCGAATTTAAAGTCCCTAAATGCTTTTTCAATAACTGTCATCAACCCTCTTGCTCCTGTTTTTTCCATTATAGCCAATGATGCAATTTTTTTGAGAAGTTTATCCGAAATTATGGTATCGATATCATAATACTTAAAAGATGCAATTAACTGATTTAAAATGGACGTTTCTGACTCCTTTAAAATTTGGAACAAGTCATTTTCGTCCAGTGAATTGCAGACGACTCTAACCGGTAAACGACCCACAAACTCAGACTCCAACCCATAATCAATAAAATCTTGGGTCGACGAAAAACCAACTAACTGATTATCTTTATACCCTCTATTTTTTCTCTCAAAGCCAAATTTACTACCTTCTATACGTTTTCTGACGATGTTTTGAAGCCCGTCAAAGGCCCCGCTGACAATGAATAAAATATGTCTCGTATTTATCGTCTCTTTTTTCTTGTTCTTTTTGCCCAAAAATCCCTGCAGCTGTGACTGAATATCCCAAGCGGTTTTTAAAGGAACATCTGTTTCTTCCATTAATTTCAACAAATTTGATTGAACACCTCTCCCGCTGACATCTTTACCAACCTTATCTGAGGACCCTGAAATCTTATCTATTTCATCTAAATAAATAATCCCATATTGCGCCAAATCAGTATTTCCATTTGCTTTTGATACGAGTTGTCGGACGAGATCTTCAACATCTCCTCCAACATACCCTGTTTCAGTAAACTTAGTTGCGTCACTTTTTACAAACGGAACGCCGATTAAATCAGCAATACATTGAATTAGAAATGTTTTCCCCACGCCTGTCGGACCTACCATAATAACATTCTGTTTATGATAATTTTTACACATATCTTTCAATTTCAAACATGATTTAACGTGGTTAAAATGGTCACAAACTGCAATTGACAACACCTTTTTTGCGTCGTCTTGTTTTATAACAAACCGATCCAAATGAGCTTTGATTTCTTTGGGAATATAATCAAATATCAAATCTACCGTTTCGTTTTCTTCCGTCGATTCTACTTCAGATTTAACATCTTCCGTTTGGCCAAATTCTTGGAAAAATAATTTAGATTTTATCCCCTGGCTCTTACTCATTAATTTGGTGATTTCACTGGCTAGATCATCAATATTACTTAAGCGTTTTTTTACAGACGCAGTCCCTTTAGGCGCGTCCCCATCAAAAGGGGGTAAAGGGGTGAACACTCTTGCCTCAACGCTTTCCAGCTTATCTTTTTCGAATTCACTGCCTTTTTTATCATCACTTGATTTAATATCTTCTGAATTTGATTCCATTAAAAGAAAGTATACACATGACAATTTTATGCGTCGAGACTCCCCCTAAATCTTGACGCCCCCTTTTTTATACTGATATGTTGGTTAAATGAATCTTGGATTATCTTTAATTTTGACACTTTCTATATTCTTGACCACTTATGGTCTATTTATTTTTCTAAACGTTTCCAAGATAAAAACCGACACGCCTGACCAGAACTTCGTTACGGGCCTAGTTATTGATGGCCTTAAAGCATACTGGTATCGCCTATTTAGTTCGATTATCCAAGTTTTAATCTCTTTAATTGCGGTCGTTGCATTATTTACTTATTTTTTTGACAAACTGTTTATGGTGGACCAAATTCTGGGGTTCCTTATGGGCGGAATTGCTATGCTTCTTGTTTCTTTTGTTAGTTTTACATTATATCCTAAACTCATTCCAGCGATAATCAGCCAAAATTTAGGGTACTTAAAAGATGGGATTCTTATTCAATATAAAACGACATCCTCTCTGTCATTTTTAATCAATAGCCTCCCCATGATTTTTCTTTGTATTTCGTTGTTAATATTTGATATAGAGGTCATTATTGGATTTAGTTTAGGGCTAATATTCACGGCATTATTTTTACGCATTGGTGGAGGTCTTTATTATACTAGTTCAGATTTGGCTAACCAATTAAGTTTCGAATTTGGTGAAAACATTCCTCAGGACGACAAACGCAACCCAGGTTCAATCATGGAACTTATTGGGATTTATATTAGCCAAATAACTGGATTCATTTGCGATGTTTTAGGGTCGTACATATTTTCGGTTGCAGGCTGCTTATTAACCATATTTAGCCTGACAAAATTTCAAATCGTGCCCAATGAAATACTTAACAACTTTTATTTTTTTCCTTTTATGATGATATTTTCTGGTCTTTCATCATCGTTTATTTCTTATTTTTATTGTGTGGTTAGAATCAAAAATGGAAAACACTCAAATTTTCTGCTCGAAGGAATTTATTTATCTATTATCCTGTGCGGATTTTCTGCGTTTATTGTTTCCCGAATTACCGCCAATCAAATTGTTTCGTTCTTGCCGTTTATATTTGGTCTAATTGGGGCCATTTTAATATGTTTTTTATCTGAATACATTACCTCTCAACGGTTTCAGCCGAGTAAACCATCTTGCAGCACTGCCCAATTTGGAAGTATTCTTCCTTTTTTAAGCAGTAGTTCTTTAGGATACAAGACAAATAGTGTTTTTTTATTTATTTCGTTTTCCTTTCTCTCTGCTAGTTATTTGGTTTCCGGTACCGTTGGAATGATTATCGCAATATTTGGATTTGTTTCTGTTACGCACACTATTTTACAAACCAAGATCTTCTCTCATTTTTCTGTAATAACTTCAAAACTCTCGACACTTAGCTCTGCAAAACAAATATCGATGCACCATCTAAAAAAAACAGAGGAGATAGGGTCTACCACAGTAGCCGTTGGAAATGGATATGCCACTGCAGCAGCGATTCTTGCAACGTTTTCTATATTATTTTCATTTATTTATATTCAGCACTACGATTTCAAATCACTCCTTATCGTTGATTTTAGATTACTCATAGGGATTCTTATTGGGCTAACATTACCTTTCACCGTTGTAAGTTACTTATTGAAAGCTCTATCTTCACAAACCATTACCATTCTTAAAGAGATATCGAGGCAATACAAAGAAATTCCTTATTTAATGGAAAACAAATCACATCCAGACATTATTCGGCTATCTGACCACACAACCTTCATGTCTATGAACGCCATGATTGTCCCAGGAATCCTTATTGGACTCGTTCCCATAGCATTGGGTTTCGTTTTTGGAATAAAGCTCAGCATAGGCTTAATAATCGGCTGTTTTTTTACAGGATTCAATCAAGGCCTCTTTTGGGCAGTTACCGGAGATAGCCTTCATTTTGCTAAACGTCATATCGAAGATGGTCATTTTGGAGGTAAAAATAGCGAGACGTTCTATAATATTCGAAGTGTTGATCATATTGGGAAGGCCTATCGTGACCTTTTAAATCCAACCTTAAATATTTTAATAAAGGCCGTTACAATTATTTCTATCTTTGTCATTTTAAATCTTGCGTAACATATAAAGTATAAATAGAAGGAGTCCACCATAATGAGAAAGCCAATAATTGCTGCAAACTGGAAAATGAATAAAACGATCAAAGAAAGTCAATTATTCATGCAGAAGTTTTTATTTGATTACACACCTATTAGCTGTGACATCGTAATTTGTCCGCCCGTAACTGCTCTTTCGAGTGTAGGATCGATTATCTCTGGTTCTTCGTACAGTTCCTCTATAAAATTAGGAACTCAAAATTGTCACTGGGAAGAAAAAGGGGCTTACACAGGTGAGGTTTCATTGCCTATGCTCAAAGAATTTTCCGTAAATTCCGTTATCATCGGACACTCAGAACGACGCCAATATTTTTCAGAAACGAACCAAACCGTGAATAAAAAACTTAAAGCAATTTATTCTCAAAATTTGCGTCCGATATTCTGTATTGGCGAATCATTAGAGCAACGAGAAGCTGGGAATACATTCACTGTATTGTCAACGCAATTAAATGAAGGTCTTGATGATATTTCGATTACATCTGGTGAAGATATTGTTATTGCGTACGAACCTATATGGGCCATTGGCACAGGAAATGTAGCGACTCCAAAACAAATTCAAGCTGTTCATTCGTTTATCCGAGAAACGTTATCTGTATTATTTTCTCCATCTATTGCATCAGCCATTCGTATTCAATACGGAGGTTCTGTTAAACCATCAAACATTGAATCGATCATGCAATTAAAAGACGTAGATGGGGCATTGGTAGGTGGTGCAAGTTTAGAACCAGACGACTTTATGAGTCTTATACAGATAGCTTGTAAAGCTAAAGAACAGATACGTTCATAACCCAATAACAAATTAAAAGGAATCCAATATGATACATTTTACAAACACTTTTTTTATCAAACGTCTTAAACAATTAGCCCCTTTTATTGTGCTAATCGCTCTGTCACTAAACATATGGGCTGAACCCCAACCAAAAATTCTTATCCAGACTAATAAAGGAGATATCATTCTTGAACTAGATGCCGAAAAAGCACCTCTTTCCGTCAAAAACTTTATAACCTACACAGAATCGGGATTTTATACCGACACAATATTTCACAGAATCATTAAAAACTTCATGATTCAGGGAGGCGGGTTTACAAAATCATTTGACCGTAAAAAGGTTAATTCGCCAATTAAAAATGAAGCTAAAAATGGTTTGAAAAATAAAAAAGGAACAATTTCAATGGCCAGAACAAACGTTTGGGATAGTGCGACATCTCAATTTTTTATAAATTTGGTAGATAACGGATTTTTAGATAATCAATATGCAGTATTTGGAAAGGTAATCACAGGTATTGAAGTTGTCGATAAAATTGGAAACTTAAAAACACAAGCGTTAAACTCTTCATTTCAAAACATTCCCTATGAACCAGTCGTAATAAAATCAGTTACGGTACTAGGAAATAAAAAAACGAATAACGCACCGTCCTCTAATAAGAGCACAGAGATACGTAAATAAGATAAATCTAAACATTTACAAGAATATTTAGACGGCTCACTTTTCAATAAAAGTCCAAATATTCTTGTTGTTTGCTAGTCGACTAAACTAATAAATAGTTTCTTTATTCTCAACACTTTAAGATAAGTTGATAAAGATCTAGCGCCCCTTAACGAAAAAAGCGAATCCTTGGAGATTCAAAAAAAGTTCAGGTGGAGTTTTGTATTAATACAAAACTCCACCTGAAGATCAATAAAAATAAACGCGAACGATTTTAGACCCTATCAAGGTAGGATTTGAGGGTATTCTTCATTAACATTGCAATTGTCATAGGTCCTACGCCTCCGGGAACAGGCGTAATTAAACGTGCCTTCTTACTCGCTCCCTCAAAATCAACATCTCCTACCAATTTATACCCACGTTCCCTCGTCGAATCATCAACTCTGTTAACACCGACATCAATCACTACGGCACCCTCTTTCACCATGTCCTCTTTGACAAATAATGGCTGACCTATTGCAGCAATCAGAATATCCGCCTGTAAGGTAATCTCTTTTAAATTCTTTGTACGAGAATGACAAACTGTTACTGTCGCATTCCCAGGTTCCCCTGGCTCCGATTTTTGAATTAACATTGCGCTTAATGGCTTCCCTACGATATTGCTTCGTCCAACTATAACAACATGTTTACCAGACGTTTCAACCTTGTACGCTTTTAATAACTCACATACACCAAAAGGGGTACATGACTTAAACGTAGGTAACCCTAATAATAATTTTCCGACATTAACGGGGTGAAACCCATCGACATCCTTTTCGTGAGATATTAAGTCTAACAATTTTCGCTCATTCAATCCTTTTGGAAGTGGAACTTGAAGTAAAATTCCGTCCACATCTTGGTCATTGTTAAGCCGCTCAATTAAGGCGATTAGTTCGTCTTCGGTAACTGCCGCACTAAGAACATAATCAAAAGACTTCATTCCTAGGGATTCACAAACTTTTTTCTTTCTCCCAACATAAGTTGCCGATGCAGGATCGTTCCCAACTAATATTACAGCTAGCCCTGGACGTCTTTTTCCTGACGAAATCAGTCCTTCTATTTTTTCTTTAAGGTCTACAAGTAACTGATCAGACACTTTCTTTCCGTCTATAATTTGTACCATATCAATCATTTTTAATTCTCCAATATTACTTAACATAAACGTCTCCTATTAGGACTCCTAATTTAACTTACCTATTTTTTATCACTTTCATTTATAACAAAGCGTTTATTATCTTCCACGCCACCCTTATATTTATCGTAGGTACCCTCTTTGTATCCTTCATCTTGCCGTTTATGATTGAGTTTATTTTTTTTAAAATACAGTTCAAAGACCTCTTTTGCGTCTAACCCCGACACTGAACACATTGATACCCAAAAATGTAGCATATCAACTAACTCGATTTTAACGTTATCCCAATCTTCTTCGTCCTTTTTCCACCATTTCCAGTTTAAACTGTCGACAGCTTCCGCGGACTCTTGCCTTAACGCTAGTTCAAAATTAAGAAACCATTTTCTTCTTATGTCTGGGTCTTTAATATCTGTATATAAGCTAGGGTTTATTTTTTCGTTCAATTCAATTTGTTTGTCAAAAATATCTTGTAGTTCCATTTTGTTTTAGTCTCCTTTATATTAAGGCTCTTATTTTAACGCCTTTCCTTTGAACAATAAAATGGAAATGTGTTTTTATAATATTTAATAATTCGTTTAAACTCATTTAAGTAACCGTTACAATTTCATTCCATAAAAAAAGAAGCTAAAAACTTATGTATTAACACACATTAGTCCATTCACATATTTTGAATTTTTGGATAAACGAAACGGAAAGTGATTACTTACTTTATCCGCTATTTCATTCGAATCGGAAGCATACTTCAATTCTAAAATTTAACGCCTAAACAATTATTAACCAGCCTACTAGTCTTTAGTAACATTCAAACTATATCCGAAATTTAAGAACACAACTAATTGCTAGCTCCTGACAAAAATTACTTGAATTATTCAACCCATATAAAAATCCCTTTTGACTTAAAAAACAGCATGCTATCATACTAAAATGAACAATCAACTCATAAAAAAATACAGTCCTACAAAATCAATACCTATAAAAAATAGAACATGGCCAGATAGTATTATTAGCGATTCCCCAACATGGTGTAGCGTTGACTTACGGGACGGAAACCAAGCCCTTATCAATCCCATGAACATGGACCAAAAACTATCGTTATTTAAACTACTAGTAGATATAGGCTTCAAAGAAATTGAAGTAGGCTTCCCATCTGCGGCTCAAGTCGAATTCGATTTTTTAAGAAACCTGATAGACAATAATCTAATTCCTGATGACGTAACCGTACAAGTTCTCTGCCAAGCAAGAAAACACTTGATTGATCGAACGTTTGAAGCGATTGACGGCGCCAAAAATGTAATTTTTCATATCTACAACTCTACGTCTACCGCTCAAAGAGAAATCGTCTTTCAAAAAAGCAAACAAGAAATTAAAGACATAGCTTGCCAGGGAGTAAATTGGGTAAATGAAAACCTAAGCAAAACATCATCTAATGTTCGTCTCCAGTATTCCCCAGAAAGTTTTACAGGAACAGAGATTGAATATGCCGTAGACGTTTGTGAAGCCGTTTTAGACACATGGTCTGGTCAAAAGCCTGTAATAATGAACTTACCTGCAACAGTAGAATTATTTACACCTAATATTTATGCAGATATGATCGAATGGTTTATTACTCATTTTTCTCGTCCAAACGAAATTATTGTAAGCGTTCACACTCATAATGATAGAGGTACTGGTGTTGCCGCTTCAGAATTTGGAGTTATGGCAGGTGCTACTAGAGTTGAAGGTACCCTATTTGGAAATGGAGAACGTACCGGAAATGTAGACATCATTACACTTGCTCTCAACCTATATACCCAAGGCGTTGAAACAAATTTAGATTTACACGGATTAGATAAAATTATTGACGTTTATAAATCATGTACAAACTTGCCAATTCACCCTCGCCACCCTTATGTTGGAGACTTAGTATACACGGCCTTTTCTGGATCTCATCAGGATGCGATTAAAAAAGGCTTGGCTTCCAGAAAAGCGCTCAAAAAAGAAAAATGGGATATACCTTATCTCCCTATAGACCCAACTGATTTAGGCCGAACTTACGAAGCCGTTATACGAATAAATAGCCAATCTGGAAAAGGCGGAATTGCCTATATCATGGAAAATGAATACGGGTACTCCTTGCCGAAAAGCATGCATCCCGAATTCAGTAAAT
The DNA here is from genome assembly GCA_018699495.1 of bacterium. Classification (GTDB taxonomy): domain Bacteria; phylum Margulisbacteria; class Marinamargulisbacteria; order JABIPA01; family JABIPA01; genus JABIPA01. The sequence continues at coordinate 9,343 of JABIQV010000001.1, forward strand.
TAATTCAAATCTTAACAGAAAAATCAGGCAAGGAAATTTCTTCAGACGAAATTTATACTTGTTTTAAAGATAGCTACTTAAGTCTAAGTTATCCATTTAAATTAATTAAATTTAAATCAAATCAAAATGATGAAGATGAAACATCCGTCACGTTAACATTAACATTAGACGGTCGAGAATTGGCTATCAAAGGCTCTGGAAACGGGCCAATTGATGCAAGTAAACAAGCCCTTCTTCCACATACTAGTGGGTTTAAAATTGTTAATTATGCTGAACATTCCTTGTCTGAAGGTTCAGATTCGAAAGCTATCGCTTATATACAATTGGAATCTAAAACGGGTCAGCAATGTTACGGGGTCGGTATCGATCCGAGTATTAACCTAGCATCAATCAAAGCGTTATTTTCGGCATTAAATCGTCTTCACTATTTATAGATCTTTCCAGTCTACACCATCCAAAAAAGTACGCGTTTATCCGTAAATGGTCCCCCTAAATTGATTCTATATAATGAATCTACATCTGCAATGTAAATGAAAGCGTAATCGCGGTTAAAAACTCCACACACCACTACCCGCCATCCCTCCTAAATATAAAACGAAAACAGGTCGTGAGTTTCGTGCCTTCAAAGAGAACATGTTGTTTTGAACGTATACCTCTACCTTTCCCTTTTCAGCATCAACCAGATGTTACCCAGTAGATTATTAATCGACAGTCTTTATACTACAGACCCCTAGATATTCTGGTCTTTCTCGACAAAAGCCATAAAAAAATATCTCAACCATAGATATTTTTCCGTTATTTCTCGTTGATTGAGTGGGGTATTACACGTCTATCGAACCTATCTGAACACCTATACATGGGGCCGAAATGAAATCCAGACGTAAACGTTTTAGAGCCAAGATCTGGAAAAGAAAGAGTGTCTCACATAACAGAATGTTAAATCCCTTCTATAAAAGCTCCCCGAATCCAAATTCAGGTAGCTATACATAAGCATAGGGAAGCAGCTATTTGATAATTTAATAGACCTATTTAAAGCTTAATATATTTAAGAGGATTTACTGGGTTTCCGTTTACCCGAATTTCAAAATGAAGATGCGGCCCCGTAGAATTTCCTGTACTTCCTACCCAGCCAATAACATCCCCCCTAGAAATATAGTCTCCTACTTTCACAAAGATTCGTGACTGGTGGGCATAAACCGTCGAATATCTTTTTTTTGCTTTGGTTCCATGGTCAATAATTGTAATTTTCCCGTACCCGTTATATTTCTTCTTTCTTCCAGCCACGATAACAATGCCCGACTCTGCTGCCTTAATTTTGTGCCCAGTAGGCGCCGCAAAATCGACACCTCTGTGTAAAATGCGCCGCTTATAGATAGGATGCTTACGCCACCCAAAACTTGATGATAACCATCCCTTTACAGGCCTGATAAATTTTCCTTTTCCAAAAAACTGTGTTTTTCCTAAAGTCCCTTTAATAACCTCAGAAGCAATTGCTATAGATGCAACTCGTAATGCTTCATTCTTTTTCTCTATTTTTGAAATCTCACTTTCAAGAGAACCGACAGTTTTCGTTTTTCTCTTTTTGGACCTTTTTAAGGCTTTCTCTTGTTTAGAGATACTTTTTGTCAATTTGTTAACGTTAGCTGTATAGTTTTCTAATTTTTCCTTTTCCGCCTCGAGGAAATCATGTTGTTTCCGTACATTTTTCACTAAATCTGCATCGGATTCTAAAAGCCGCTTAAAAATATAGGACTCAAACAAAGATGGCAACTCAGAATTAAGTAAAATCAATTCAAAAAACCCAAATGTTTTAGTTTTATATAGTTGAATAACCCTCTCTTCTAAGGCCTTCGTTTTTTCACTAAGCGATTTCTCTAAAGTTTTAATAGCCCTATTAGATTTTACTAATTTCCCTTTATTTTTTTTAAGCTTTTTTTTATTTTTGTTTTTCTGCAATTCAAGGTAACGTATTTCTTTATTTAACGATGAAATATCCCTTAACATCTTAGTCTTTTGGCTCTTCTTTTCCTTTATTTTTAGGTAATTTTTTTCTAAACTATCCTTTATTTTAACAGGCGAATTTGTCTGACTTTGCGAGACGCCCGCAAACATCAAAGAAAAAATAATCAACCCAATTATTAATTTAATCCGATTCATTTTAACTCCCGTAATATCTTCTCTGCCAAAACTTTCCCTATATTTCCAACGTTGGATACATCTTCAACACTAGCTACCTTCACCAATTCCACCGAACCAAATGCTACAAACAAAGCATTAATTCTAGCGTTTCCAACCCCGGGTATGGCATGCAACCTAGAATGACCATATGACTTCGTACGTTTTAACCGCTGAAAATCATTGGAAAACCGATGCGCTTCATCCCTTATATTTTGACAAATCCTTAATGCGGGACAGCCTTCGTTGAGTTTTAGTGGCTCGGAAAAATTCTCCATAAAAAGCTCTTCTTCTCGTTTCGCCAAACTAACCACTGGTAGAACAATACCCACATCTCGAACCGCACGCAACGCAGCGTTCAACTGAGGTTTTCCTCCGTCAATAACCAACAGATCTGGTAATACTTGTTTTTTTTCAACACACCCCGAAACACGCCTAAATACAGCTTCATAAATAGACTTAGGGTCATTACTCTTGTCCTTAACAGACCGAATAGTATACCTTCTATACAACGATTTGTAAGGCTTTCCAAACTTAAACGTTACGGCTGCGGCAACAATATTTTCGCCTTGGTGATGAGAAATATCAAATCCGAATATTAATACAGGCAACGTATTTAACTTTAGTACTTTTCTCAACATATCAAGCCCAGCACCGATAGACCCTTTAGATTCAGACTCTTTTTCAATAACTTTCTGAATCGCGTATTCGGCATTTTTTTGAGCCAGCACAACCATCCTCTTTTTGGCACCTATTTTAGGACAATGGATGCTTATACGCTTAAATTCTTCCAAGTTTATTTTTAAAAATGCATTCAATAAATTTTCAGAACATATAATATCCTGAACCCCGGTTTGAATTTGAGAAAATTGCTGAAACACGACGCTTTCCAAAGGATTTAATTTTTCGTCTTCCAAATCGTAAAACAATCCATACTGATTTGTTAACTTTCCATCGATAATAACCTGAGTCATGATGTACCGTTTCCCCCCACTGTCAACGCACGCCCATACCTGAGCATTTAAACTTTCTGTCAAAAACACATGCTGTTTTACATAGACCTTTTCAAGGTTACTAATTTTATCTCTCAATTTAGCAGCTTTTTCAAAGTCCAACATATCCGCGGCTGTCTTCATTTTTTTTTGCATTTGATTAATTAAAATCCGACTCTTTCCAGAGAGAAGCATATCAACATCTTTTATTATATCTGTATATTCTGATTGAATATTTTTATACAAACATGGCCCAATACACCGACCTATATCTAACTTAATACATTTAGGTTGAATAGAAATTGCATCAATTTTTTGTTTACAGTCTCTAATAGGAAAAAATTCTTCTAGCAACTGAACAAACCGCCTAGAGGACCCGATAGAAGGAAAAGGCCCATAATAAGTCGCCCCATCTTTATATCGTCGGCGAGTAGAGATAACTCGTGGAAATGGTTCATTCGTAATTTTAATAAATGGATATGATTTATCGTCTTTGAGACTGATATTATATTTTGGTTGATTGTCTTTAATTAATTGGGATTCAAGAACAAAGGCTTCATACTCTGACGATGTAATTATTGTATCAAAATCTGTAATCAAGGAAACTAAGGCTCGTGTTTTGGGATGAAAATTTGAAGAGGATAAAAAGTAACTGGATACACGCTTTTTTAAATTTTTAGCCTTCCCGATGTAAAGGATCGTTCCTTTTCTATCTAGCATTTTATAAACACCAGGTAAATCGGGAAGGCTTTTAATTCTGTCTTTTAGACTAATTTTTTGTTTCTACCTTGTTGGAAAACTAATCTTTTGCACTTACTTTTATAGTAATTGTGCACGTTATATCTTCGGGTAAAATCACGGGAACTTTAAATTCACCAGTTTCTTTTATTGGAGATTTTAGCTGAATATATTTTTTATCAACCTCTAAATCTAAATCAATTCTAATTAGACTTTGAATATCTCCAACTCCAACAGACCCGTATAATTTACCGCCATCGTGAGCTGTTTGAGAGGTAGAAAGCGTTTTGTTATCAAGTGCTTTCCCTAACTCTTCCGCTGCTTTTTTCTCATTTATTTTTCTATGCTCTTCTCGTTTAATAAGGCCACTCGTCAATGACAAGTTTTCTTTAGTAACCGTAAGTGCATAACCTTGAGGAACGAGATAATTTCTTGCAAACCCAAGTTTCACATTCTTCATCTGTCCTAATTTCGCGTTACCTTTAAGATCTTTTACAAAAACTACTTTTACTTCTTTAGCCATTATATATCTCCTCTAATCAACGCAAAATGGAATCAACGACATAAAACGTGCGCGTTTTATCGCAATTGCTAACTTTCGCTGATGTTTTGCACATACGCCTGAATTACGCTTCGGTACTATTTTACCTCGGTCTGTAACCAATCGTTTATATCCGAATGTGTCTTTGTAATCAATTATGTCTTTTTTATCCGCGCAAAACTGACATACTTTACGTCTTCTTTTTCTTCTCTTTATCTGAACCGGACTTTTATTTTCTACCATCGAATCTCCTTTCAACTTTCTCAAGCTGAGTTTCTAATTTATATTTTTCACAGTGTACTATCAAGAGAACTGCGCCTCTGCCGGAATATCCATATGTTGTTCAGCATTTCTACTATCTAACATTTGTAAATTGTCAGCAATTATTTCTGCCGAGCTAATTTTTTCCCCATCTTTTTCGTAAGAACTAAATTGCAATCGACCTTCTATAGCAACCAGTTTTCCCTTTTTAAGATACTCACCACAAATTTCAGCCAACCGCCTCCACGCGACAATTCTTAAAAAATCCGCACTATTTGCTTCTGACTTCTTAAACCGATTTACCGCAATAGTAAATCGAGTAACTGTAATTCCAGACAACGTAACTCTCATATCAGGGTCTTTCACGAGTCTTCCAATTAAAAATGCTTTGTTATACATAATAATACTTTCCCTTTAAAATGGAATATTTTCTTCTTCAGCCGAAAATTCTTCCGAAAATGAATTTGAATTGTCTTCAAAACTAAAGTCAGATTCACTCACTTTTTCAACCGTCGCTTCTTCTAAAGACGATGTCGCAACAGGGTGAACAGGCTGAGTTAAATTTACAGATTCTGTATTAACAGGTTGTTCGGTTTGAGCAGGTTGCTTCACAACATTATCCTGAAAACCCTGCCCAAAAGGAGCATCATTCACCTGATTAGCCAATGGATCATCAATAGAAATAGATGGAGATGAAATTAAACGAACCTCTCTTCCCTCTACTTCCGTTACCCACTTTCTCTTTCCTTCTGGGGTATCAAACGTGCGCGTTGCAATATTACCTTCTACCAACACAACATCATTTTCTTTTAAGCTTTGATTTTGCTCCGCCAACTGCCTCCACAAAACAACTGTAATAAAGTCGTACCCTGTTTCAGCACCCTCTCTCGAAGGCCTATCAACTTTTAAACGAACACGCAGCATTCCGTCTCCCGAATTTGTTGATTTCAATTCAGGACGACTATCTACGCTCCCAACTAATACTATACGATTAAGACTCGACATCCTCTGTCTTTTCTTTTTTTGATGATCGTACTGATTCAATTTTCACGGTCATATGTCGAAGAAAGTTTTCGTTAACTTTCATTCGGTGATTCATTTCGTCTAAGGCTTCGTTCCCACTTTGAAACTCAACTAACCAGTAACGTCCTCTATCTCCAATTAGACATGTTTTAGTTAATTCTTTTTCTCCCATGTCCTCAAACTTCAAGATTGATCCACCAAAATTAGTAACCCATCCTTTAAAGTCTTCCGTCAATTTTTGATATTTTTCTTCACCAAGATTTGGCTTCAAAATTAACATAGTTTCGTATTCTCTCATCGTTGTCTCCTGACGTTATATTTCAATTTCAAGTCTTAACCCAAAGTACAATTACCTCAGTGTAATTCTACATACAATTAGCGACAGATTACTATATCATATCAATTTATTGTTTAAAAGAGTTGGTGATGACTTCCGATTTCAACAGCCACACTGTATACTTCATGAACACATTATGGAATCTAGAATTGTATCATCAGAATCGAGCCTCGAAGATAAAAAAGAAAAAAGCCTTCGCCCGAGGTTATTAGAAAATTTTATTGGGCAACCAAGATTAAAAGAAAACCTATCCGTTTATATCCAAGCTGCAAAGGTTCGAGAAGAGCAAGTAGAACATATTCTTTTTTACGGCCCTCCGGGATTGGGAAAAACAACACTCGCAGCTGTCGTCGCAACCGAAATGCAAGTAAACTTTAAGCCGACATCAGGGCCCGCCATTGAACGGCCTGGCGATTTGGCTTCAATTTTAACAAATCTCGAAAAAGGTGACATTTTATTTATTGACGAAATTCATCGATTAAATAGGAGTGTTGAAGAAGTCCTTTATTCTGCCATGGAAGATTTTGAATTAGATATTATTATTGGGAAAGGCCCGTCTGCTCGTTCCATCCGGCTTGATCTACAACCATTCACATTAATTGGCGCGACAACACGTGCTGGCTTATTAACAGCCCCGCTTAGAGATCGTTTTGGCATTATTGAACAATTAGAATTTTATTCGGTCACTGAATTAAGTGATGTCATTTCTAGGGCTTCCGCTATTTTAGGTACAAAAATTCAAGAGAAAGCTGTTCATGAGATTGGATTACGGTCTCGCGGAACGCCCCGAATAGCCAACCGACTCTTGAAGCGTGTCCGCGATTGGGCTCAAATTAAAGGGACCGGAGATATTACAAATGATATTGTTTCCAGCTCTCTTACACAACTAGGAATTGATGCCATGGGCCTAGACAATGCTGACAGAAAATACCTTAATAGTATTATCAAAAAATTTAGAGGGGGACCTGTAGGTGTCGAAACAATCGCGGCTTGTCTCTCTGAGGAAGTTGAAACTGTTGAAGATATTTATGAACCATATATGCTTCAGTTAGGATTTATTGAACGAACCCCTAGAGGTCGAATTGTGACAATGCACGGGTATAAACATCTTAATATTCCATATTCTGACCTAAAAAAAGACGAAGAGACTATCGAGCGACCCTCTCTATTTTAAGAGCGTCGCAAAAGCCGAAAGGATTAAAACATGACAAAAAGAACCGCTACAATAAAAAGAGAAACTAAGGAAACAGCTATTCATCTAAAGTTAACATTAGATGGCGCTGGCCAATCAACGCTTAAAACAGACATCCCTTTTTTGGACCACATGTTAGATTTATTTTGTGTTCATGGAAATTTTGATCTTGACCTCTCCTTAAAAGGAGACATCGACATTGACTATCACCATTCGGTTGAAGATGTTGGGATTTGTCTTGGCAAAGCCTTTCACACCGCTCTTGGAAATTTTAAAGGAATACAAAGATACAGCTCAGGGTTAACGCCTATGGACGAATCCTTAAGTCAAATAGCTATCGATATCTCTAATAGACCTTTTTTAGCCTTTGAGGCTGATTTTCCTAAGTCGAAAATAGGTACATTTGATGTAGAACTGGTTGAAGAATTTTTTAATGCCTTTGCCATCAATTCAAAGATTTCGTTGCATATTAAAGTTTTAGAGGGAACAAATTTGCACCATATGGTTGAATCTTGTTTTAAAGGGTTTGGCCGACTCCTTGATGAGGCTAGTCGCTTAACAGGGTCATCAAAAATTCCTTCATCAAAGGGATTATTATAAGGCTCGGATTGGGAGTTGTTCTATAAATTCATAAGATTATCTATCGAGTAACATTTTCTTATCTATACCGTTTTGTATGATATTCCAAAATCAATCTGGAAACGTTGTACCTCCCGATCCTCCTTTTTGAAGACCCTCTTTTAACGTATTTTCACGGCTCCCAGTCATTGTTAAATCATTTAGATTTATATAGAATATTACACTATGAATATAAATAAAAAAATCAATGAGAAAAAAAATAACCCAAAAGAATGGCGTAACGTTATTCTTTATATTATTGTCGGATTATTAACAATTTCAGTTGTCTCTACATTTTTTGGAGATGCGAACGCAAGTATTACAAAATCCTTTTCTGAATTTTCGTCTGATTTAGAAAAAGGTCAAATTAAAGAAGTCAAACTTCGTCCTAGTGACCACCTAATTTTAGGGACAACTTCTAATGATGAGCATTTCAAAACCTACTATGTAAATTATCCCGGTTTTATCGAAGACCTTCAGTCAAACAATGTAGAAATCATAGTAAATCCTGTTGAATCCGGAAGGATGTGGGGCGTTTTCATCCAAGCGTTCTTGCCCTTTATCTTGATCGGCTTTTTATGGTTTTTTATTTTTAGGCAGGCTCAAGGTGCAAATAGCCAAGCCATGTCCTTTGGAAAAACACGCGCCATGCCCTGGAAAAAAGAAAACAAAGATAAATCAGTAACATTTAAGGATGTCGCTGGTGTAAACGAGGCTGTAGAAGAACTTGGTGAAATTGTAGAGTTTTTAAAAAACTCTGAAAAATATAAAGCATTGGGAGCAAAAATCCCTAAAGGAGCCCTTCTTATGGGTCCTCCAGGAACTGGGAAAACACTTTTAGCTAAAGCCGTTGCAGGAGAGGCTGATGTTCCATTTTTCAGTCTATCGGGGTCAGATTTTGTTGAAATGTTTGTTGGGGTTGGAGCCTCTAGAGTTCGTGATTTGTTTAAGCAAGCTTCAAAAAATGCCCCTGCTATCATATTTGTAGACGAGATTGACGCTGTCGGGCGTCATCGAGGTGCCGGAATGGGTGGTGGTCATGATGAACGCGAACAAACGCTTAACCAACTTTTAGTTGAAATGGACGGGTTTAATCCGTCAAATACGGTAATCGTTCTTGCCGCTACTAATCGCCCAGACATTCTTGATCCAGCTCTTTTGAGACCAGGTCGGTTCGATCGACAAATTACTGTTGATAAACCAGACGTAACAGGACGGTTAGCTATTTTAAACATACATGCAAAAGGGAAAACCTTTGATTCAAATATAGACTTAGAAGTCGTGGCAAAACGAACCTCTGGGTTTACAGGTGCAGATCTTGCCAATTTATTAAACGAAGCAGCCCTTCTTACTGCTCGAAAAAACAATAAAAAAGTGCACCTCGAAGAAATTGAAGAATCCATTGATAGAGTTATTGCCGGCCCTGAAAGAAAATCACGAATTATCTCTGATAAAGAAAAAGAAACAGTCGCGTATCATGAAGTTGGTCATGCATTAGTTGCAAAAAAGATACCTGATGCTGACCCTGTTCATAAAATAAGTATTCTTCCCAGGGGTCGTGCTCTTGGGTACACTCTTCAATTGCCAGTCCAAGACAAACATCTCCATAGTAGAGAAGAGATTAAAAATGAAATTCAAATCTTACTAGGCGGTCGAATTGCTGAAGAGATGATATTCAATTCCATTACATCAGGGGCATCTAATGATATAGAGAGAATTACCGCTCTCGCAAAGGATTATGTATGTAAATATGGAATGTCAGAAAATTTGGGGACTCGGGTTTATGGAAAAAGTAGTAGCCATGTATTCTTAGCAAAAAGTTATGGAGACGATACCAAGGATTACTCAGAAGAGACGGCTAGGGAAATTGACTTGGAAATTAATAAGTTAATAAAAGAAGGATACCAAAGTGCCTCAGAAATTCTTAAAAATCATAAAACTGACTTAATAAATGTTGCGACAGTCTTAATGGAACGAGAAGTCTTAGATGGAAATGAATTTCAACTCATCCTTGATGGCAAAACGTTAGAGCCTTTACTAAAAGCAACGGTTAAAAAAGAAAAACAATCTGAAAAAAGCGCCTCAGGGGCTCCGTCTAAAGGCACGCTAGAAAAGCCTGCTAAAAATCAGCCGCAGCAAAGCTCTCAGCCGAATGAGTCGATAAAGCCTACAACGCAATCTGACAAGACCTCGGAGGGTTCTCCAGCAATAGAAAGTGACGACGCATCAAACTCTGTTGAGTGATTGAACACATAGAACTATATCGCTTGTGCAGTGCTATGTTCAACAACGGGAAATTTTTTACTGAATGACCGAAGTGACATAGACAAGATTCAAACTAATTCGTTTAAGCCACAGAATTAGTAAAAAAAGAGTCTATTTAGTTATGGAAGCTCAGTTAACTCTCTGAGATATTTTAAATAAGTTTATTACTCGGAGCGTGGCGCAGCCTGGTAGCGCACTAGTCTGGGGGACTAGGGGTCGCTGGTTCAAATCCAGTCGCTCCGACCAAAGTAAACGAATAAGAAAGGGCCATTAATTGAGATTTTCTTCGACCAATTTTTTTTCATTGGTAATTATGAGACCAAACGGACGATCTCTTATTAATTTAAGAATCTCTGGAAATATCATCATTTCTATACTTTCTCTTTTTTTGATTACCTCAATAGCAATTGGAACGACTCTCTATTTTTCGATGAATGCGGGATTTAAATTAAAGGCTTACGAATCACTAAAAAACAAATATGATTCGCAATCGATTGCGCTTGATCAATATAATCTTCAAATTAGAGACCTGTCCGATGAAATCAGTCTCCTCCAAGATAAAGAACTTGAAATAAGGTCCCTTCTTGGAGAAAGAGTTAAAAAAAAAAATAAAAAAATAAGTGCCTCCAAAAACGGAATCAGTTTGACCACGGAATTAGGCGCTACCCCAAAACAAAAAAGCAACCAAATTCAAACAAACATTGTCAAACTTGAATCTCACATATCCTCACTAAAAAGCAGTCTATCTGGCTTATCTCAAAAAACCACTCAATACAAACATCGATTCGCATCAACACCATCTATTTGGCCAGTATTTGGTCGAATCAGATCCCATTTTGGATGGAGAAATCACCCTATCACAAAAAAAAGAACCCAACATAAAGGAATTGACATCCCGTCCTGGCAAGGGGCTCCCATTCGGGCCACGGCTGACGGTGTTGTGACATATGCTGGATGGTCCAAAACATACGGATATTTAACTATCATCGATCACAAATATGGCTATATGACGATCTACGCGCATTCATCTCGTCTTCTTGTTGAAAAAGGAGAGTTTGTGAAAAAAGGCAGGCATATTGCTCAAATTGGTTCAACAGGACTTTCTACAGGGTCCCACCTTCACTATGAAATACGACGATGGAGAAAAGCGATCCCACCTAAGGCATATTTAGACCTGGATATGTTTACAGCAAGTAACAGAATGTGGTAATTTTTAAGCTTAGTTATGATTAAAAAAAAGAAAAAATATAGAAGCGAAATTGTTAATACTGTCATTGGCGAAGACACTCATTTTACTGGGTCATTAAATACCCAAAAATCAGTCCGTATCGAAGGCTTTTTTGAAGGTGAAATTATTTCCCAAGGTGAAATATTTGTTGGTGCAAATAGCAAAGTAAAGGCGAACTTAATTGCAAAAAATGTTGTAGTAGCTGGCGAAGTTATTGGAAATATTGAAGCTATTAACGGATTAGAAATTTATCGCTCAGGCCGTGTGGTAGGCGACATAACGGGTGACCACTTATACGTTGAAGAAGGTGCAATATATAAAGGCCGTGTAAATATGGATGTCATCTCTTCAAAAAACGATTTCGAAGGACCTTTTAAATTAATCCAACAGTAGTTCCATCTACTTTATACGTTTGTGGGACGCCTATCGGTAATCTTGGAGACATATCAACTAGGCTTATTGCGGTATTAACAGCTGTCGATTGTATCTATGCTGAAGATACTAGAGTCACAAAGAAATTACTTTCTTCTTGTAAGATAACAACTCAAATTTATTCGCTCAACGCACATACAGAAAAAGAAAAAACTAGATTAGTTCTTCATTCATTATCTAACCACCAAAGTATTGCTTTGGTATCGGATGCAGGGACACCTAATATTTGTGACCCAGGAGCTTATCTAATAAAAGAAGTTATTCAAAATAATTACCGTGTCATTCCTGTCCCAGGACCGTCTGCAATTGCCACTCTAGTATCAATATCCGGAATTTTAGCTAACTCATTTTCGTTTTCGGGATTTTTCCCAAAATCTAAAACCGAGGCGTTCAAGTTACTTGAAACATTAGAACCCTCAAACTACCCAGTTGTCTTTTATGAAACAGCTAAACGACTACTATCAACCCTAGATTTTCTAGAAAAAGAAATCGACGTCACAACAATTTGCCTTGCTAAAGAAATGACAAAAAAGTTCGAAACCTACCTTTATGGAACCGTTCCAGAAATTAAAAAACAACTCACCACTATCCAGATAAAAGGAGAATGGTGTATTATTTTTACATACAAATTAAAAATACAGAAATCTGTGAGCTCTCTTGTCCAATCCCTTTTTAACGAGGGTCTAACCACTCATCAAATACTTTTTGTCGCTCATAAGATATTAAAACACCCAAAAAATGAGGTTTATAAACATGTCTTACTCAACAAGCAACCTGATTGATACCCATGCCCATATTTATATGTGTAAGGAATCAACAGAAACACTAGCCACCGAGTCAATAACAAACGGAATCCAATCAACAATAAATGTTGGAATTGATTTAATTACCAGCCAACAGGTGATAAAAGATCATGCCAAATTCCCTTCATTGAAGCCTACTGTAGGCATTCATCCTTGCTCTACACCAGACATATCTCATGAAGACCTTTTTAAATTAGAATCACTTGCCCTGTTACCTAGCGTTGTTGCCATTGGTGAAACCGGATTAGACTATTATTGGGAACCCTACGATAGAGACAAGCAAGAATTTTTCTTTAGATATCAATTGAACCTAGCTGAAAAATTAAATCTTCCCGTCATTGTCCACAACCGTCGTGCAGATGACGATATAATCAGAATAGCGAATCAATTTCCAGAGGTAAAAAAAGTGTTTCATTGTTTTTCTTGTGGTCCATCCGTGTACGACAAACTAGATCATAAAAATCATTTTTTTTCGTTTACTGGTAATATTACCTATTCAACTAAAGGAAAAACTATTCAGGCACTCAAAAAGATCCCAATTCAAAAAATCATGATCGAAACCGATGCGCCTTACCTTACTCCCAAGGCTTTTTCAGGACAAAAAAACAGACCGATCTATGTCAAAGAAGTTATGAAAAAGATAGCGTTAGTGAAAGGTCTCGATGAAACAGAGGTCTCCGAACAAACGACAGCAAATGCTCTCTCGTTTTTTAACTTAGCACTGTAACCGATGGGAAAATTATTAAAATTAAAACAATCACGGGCTCTGATTATCCAAATCTCCCAATGCTTGGCATCTGGGATTTCTCTAAATAAAGCACTATGTTTAATCAGAGATCATGAAACTAAAAATGAGCAAAAGAAAATTTTGAATACAAGCATATCTGACCTGAACAAAGGTTATTCTTTTATATCATGTCTTCGCCCTATCCTACCCAATGATTTTTATCTTTCTCAATTAAGTACTAACCACAATCCTGATATTCGGTTACTTCTTCCCCATTTGATTCACTATTTTGACGTTAAAATTAGTCAAATTGAGATGATTAAAAAAGAAATGAAGTATCCAATATTTTTGTGTGGACTAAGTATCTGTCTTATCATTCTTTTCCTATCTTTCTTAGCACCTCAATATTCAGAACTTTTTATTAACCTCCAAATCCCACTCCCCCCCCTATTCAAAGCAGTTGATCGTCTCAATCAAATTATAGCTAATTTTTATCTCTCGACTAATGTCGTCTTGCTACTAATTGCTGCTCCCATACTTATTTTTTGCCTATTTAAAAAAACTCTACTTCAAATTAAAAAGCAATATTCTAATAATCCTTCTGACATTCTGTGGATATTTGGTATCTTCTTAAAAGGCAACTATTCCATTCAAGAAATTTTAGAAATGATAAATTTCTCAGGCCGATCAGAAAATACTATATTTTCGTGTTTCAAAAAAAAGTTTCAAACCACAGGTCTATTTTCAAAAAGCTTTTGCCGCTACTTCACCATTCCATCAATCGACCAAACGCTTTTAAAAAATAGTGAACAATCTGGGAACCTAACTCAAACAGTTCTTGATATTTCTAAATCACTCTCCGAGACCCATCACCTTAAAAAAATGAACCTTTTGAAAGTAATTCCTTCTGCATGCTTGTTGTTTGTTAGTTTATTAATTTTTCTATTTATGAGCTCAACTTTCCTGCCTCTTCTTGAAGGCCTAGGGAATTTGAATTTTTAACAAGTGTTAATTTCGTACCGGTCAAACAACTTAATCGGCCCTAAGACGATTTTCAAATGGCAAAAAACAATGAAATTGGTCGTTATTATTACGTTTTATTCTCATCAAGATCACTAGTTCAAACTAAAAAATATAACGTGCCATCCACTTTTTAATATATCTGATTATTAACGGCAGAGCACAACTCAATTAGCTTATTTTTAGTTGACGTAATATAAATAAAATTTGTATAATTTTATTATCTATAAAGTAACTAAACGGATATATGCTACTATCCCCACCACATAAAATTATACCCTACTTCAGCATGCTAATTAAAAAGGAGATTAAATGAAAAAAACCAAAGTCCTGTTAGACCTACATAGAAATAAAGGATTTACATTAATCGAGCTTATTCTCTGTCTTTCTATTATTGGTTTAATGATGTCCTTTATCGCTCCAAATTTTGGGAATGTGTTATCGAATTCGAAAGAACAGGGTGTTAAAGCAGCATTAAGAACCGTGCAAATATCTCTTGAGAACTATTACTTAAATAAGGAAACGTATCCGCAAGGAACAGATGTGCATGTGTCATCTATTCTGGAAGAATTAAAAACATCCGGAGCTATAAGTAAAGAAATTAAAAACCCCTTTTCGGGAGAAGTTTTCTCAGACACCGATACTTCAGGGTTTATAACATACTCATTCGAACCTGACAGTCAATCATACACGTTGGAAGCGAAAGGATTAAACAACGAATTTACTATTTTACTGGTTGAACATTAGATGCCAATTTCCTGATTAAATTTATTTAATCGCCTAAAATCAGGGATGATTCGTCACTATTTATTTGGTGACATTTACTGTTGACGAGAAATAATGAGCTGTATCTCCATTTTCTACGAACTCCATAGAATAATTGACCTGTTTCTTTTCAAACGCCATCGAAAAACCCAACGTTGAATGGTAGACGGATTTATCATTTTTCAAAACCCCCTTTTGCCCTATTAATATATTTAAATTTTCTAGTGGTAATTTTGATAATTGAGCGCCAACACTAAAAATAGGCGTCCCTTCGATGAAATCCGACTGCCCATAAATCGAAACCCCAAAGTTTTCTATCGTATGACTTCCTGATAATGACAGCTGGGATGAAATAATTTCTGAAGCTCCAAAATAAGTTTGAAAACTCGACGTCAATGCATTTTTATATAAAATGGAAAACCTGGAATTTCTTTCAGAAAATGATACCCCCAAATTGGCGTCAAACGAACTTTCATTAGTAAACTGAGTCTGAACTTTATATAAAATCCCGCTCACTCCCAACGATATGATCCAATCTCCTGACGAAACTGATGTGGACACTCCAGATACTGCTTTTACCGAATGGTTAGACAGTTGGTCTCCAGGCTTTTTTTCCTCAAAAAATCCAAATAATCCATCATTTACCGTCTCAGAAACCCCTATACCAAACATACCAAAAGGAAGCTTGATTGTGGCACCAATATTTCTGTAATCTACACCAGATCCATTTTCAGTACTAAACCCTGTTACCTGAATCCCTCGTCCACCCATTAATGCTGGATTTGAAAAAATAGCCTCTGGCCCCTTTTCTACGTCCGAAACTCCACCAATGCCTGCTGAATAAGCTGAGTAGCCGATGGACTCCATGTCCACTAAATCCATTGACACTACATATGAATAATTTAACGCAACCGCCACAAAAATACCTATAACTAATCGCACCATGCCCCACCCCTTTTTATTTCAACCCATAGCTTCTATACCCGAAAATATGTTATCTAAACCCATGTAAAATTAATCAACGATTCATACCTGCTCATTTTTAGTCTATACTATTAACTTAATTCTAATTCGATCACTGATTAAATAGACATAATGAGCATACATAAATCATTTTATTCAATTTTACTTATTTTTTTCCTTTTTTTGGAACAATCGTCGTTTTCTCTATCTTTTTCAGACAACATCACAGAAATAAAAGGAACCGCCTCCAGGCAATACCTTGGACGAAACATGGTCTCTATTTCTGACATTAACGGGAACCATAAGCCAGACTTACTTATTACTGCACCTGAGTTCAATACTTCTTCTGGAAAATATTACATATTTTTTGATTATTCATTAGATGATGTCTCTTTAAGCGACACCGATGCCGACCTTCAGAGTACAACGGGCATAGAAGGTAGCTTATTTTCAAAAAACATTGTTGGTAATGGAGACTTTAATGGAGATGGAATTGGAGATTTTGTAATAGCTATTCCAGAATTCTCTCCTCAACAATTATTTTTGATAGCCGGCGATAAGGATGAAAATATTAATTTAGTAAACGCTTCTGTTTCGATTATTAGCCAAGAAACAATTTTAAATAAAGGAGCAGAACTCTCTTCCTCGTTATCTCTTTCTGGAGATGTAAATGGAGACGGATTTTCAGATTTATTAATTGGAGCTGATTTTTCAGATTCCTCAGTTGGAACAAATACAGGATCATCTTTTTTATTACTTGGACGCGACGATATGTCGTCATTGCTTAATCTTGAATTAAATCAATCAACAACAATGAATATAGAGTTTATTGGATCTTCTGAATTTGAACATTTTGGATATAGTGTTGCTATCTTGCCAGACATTAACGGAGATGGATTAGACGACATTATGATTTCATCTTTCGACCATACGTCTCAATTTTCCAAAGCTACCTATTTATTTTACGGGAGTAAACTAACATTTGACCCTTCAAAAACGAAACAACTATTAAAGGCGGAGAATGCTGATGCTAGTTTCATTCACACTTCTGATAGTGGGTTTGGAGACACTGTAATTGGCCTGGGTGATATAAACGGAGATCTATTCGGCGACTTCGCTATTTCAGCACCTTTTTCAGATGAAGGAGATGGCAATATTTTTATTTTTCTTGGCGGGAAGGGTACTCCCTATTCTGAAAAAAACATGCCTGCTATTGAACAATCCATGACTATCCAAGGAACCAATCAGTCATCTCTAGGTTTTCATAGCTTAACTCGGCTCGGTGATATTAATGGAGACAATCTACAAGACATTGGAATTGGCTCTTATTTTTCTAATAATCAAAAAGGAGAAGTCTATATATTCCTGGGGAAAACCGGGTTTGAAAAAGGGTCTAATTTGCTAGTTACATTAGCAGACATTACGTTAACACCTGACTCTACATCTGAACGAATGGGTTATTCACTTTCACCAGGAGATGACTTCAACCAAGACTATATAGACGAATTTTTTATTTCTGCAAGAGAGTCTGGCGATGTTACCGATAAGATGGGAATTCTCCGTGCCTTTTCACTTCGTTCGAATATTATTCCGACGACAATCGGTCCGTTTTCTGTTTTTACAGATTCTGCCCGAACTTCTTTAGCGACAACCGTAAAAAATACTGACGTTCTTTATTTAAGAATTGAAGCAAATGATCCGACCTCTTCGACAGAAAATATTATTCAAATTGTTGCAGAATTCGAAACACATTCGATTAGTGTTAACATGGTCGAAACAACGACAAGCTCAGGTATTTATGAAGGTGCAGTAAGAGTTTCCTCGGGACGTTCGTCGAAACTTTTATCCCAAATTTCGGCAGATAAAGGTAAGCCCATTAAATTCACATACGATGATGCAACTCTAGCAACAGTTGATGTTATAAACTCCACACCGGAGGTGGTTAGTTTTTCTATCTCTCAATCTGGAATTGGAAGCGAAACGTCAGTAGAACTCAGTTATGTAGTATCTGATGGTAATTTCGACAAATTTAATTTTAGTGAGTCCCCTTCTCAAATTCAACAATTTAATTTCATAGCTGAAGAATGGGAAAATCTTTCCGATCTAGACGGAGCGCTTACCAATTTGAGTTCAAGTCCTAGGGGGATAACCTACTCTCGCGCTAATACCGTGAACGTTGGAAACATTGAGGAAACAATACAAATTAGAATTAGACCCTCCGATGATGAAGGGTTAGGAGCCTATTTTGAAAGTAATTCTATCGTAGTCGATAATACAAACCCATCCCCTCCAACACTTAATTCTATTTCCACAAAAAGTGCGTTGAACATTACTGTTTCAGGTAAAGCGGAGCCTTCTTCGTTGGTCAACGTGTATCGTACTAATTCATCTCAAGACACTTGGGAATTAACTGCGACAACAACTGCAGATTCACAGGGCGATTTTATGGCATTCCCTGTCCCACTCACAGATACATTGTCCTTTATAGCAGGTAAAAGTGTCGATTCTGTAGGTAATGAATCGATTACCAGCAATGTTATATCTGTTTCCTTTGGAACTATCGACTATGGCGAATCAAGTGGGCAACTCTCGATATCCTTTTCCCTAGCTAAAAATACAGTTACATCGGACCAAACCATAGACTTTTTAGAAATACCAACTCAAAATTTAGAGGCCTTAACAGGACCTCCTCCACCATTCTATTCCTTCGAATCATCTTTCAAAATTGGAGACGAAAAAAATTCTCTTTCCTCATCGGTTTTAACTACTCTGACATTTACGGACATATTGACGTCAACCTCCGATATAAAATTAATGATCTGGAGTGCCACATCGGCTACGTGGAAGGAAATGGAGATAAAAACTATATCAGTTGGAGAAATTTCATATAATATGAGTTCTTTTGGATATTATTCAATAATAGGCTTAAATGATAAAACTGCACCAAAAATTTCAGACCTCCTCATAAATAACATGCCAATAAATAGTACTTTTTATTATACCAACACGCCTTTTATCACAGTTAATATCGAGGATGCTGACTCCGGTGTTTCCAGCTATTCTATTTCATTAAAAAACGAAACCAATGAAAGTATAAAATCGAACTCAGGTCAATTTGGAGTAAAAACCACGACGTTCTCACCAAGTTTAAATATAACGGAAGAGCTGAGCGATGGGGCCTATACAATCAACGTTGTGGCCTTCGATAATGGAATCAATTCAAGCAGCATGGAGAGCACATTTCTGATTGACGAAAGTGTACTGAGTATTGAAACGGTATTTGGCCCAAATCCATGGGATCCTACCATTAAAGAATTAGTTATAGGAATTAACGCTAGCCAAACCATAGACTCCATTCAGGTATATATTTTTGATCAACGTCAGCAAAAAATAATGGAAAAAACAATAGACTCTTTCGCGTTTATTGGCGGCGGCTATCATACTATCACTTGGGATGGCCAAACCTCGAATAACAACCTCGTCAAAAATGGACTCTATTACGGATATATACTTGTTAAATCAAACTCCGGAATCTACAAAGAAAAAATAAAAATCATGGTCTTAAAATAGAGGAATGTAATCAATGCAATCGATAAAAACATCTAATAAACTAGCAACTCAATGTTTTATAATCTTATTTACAACCTGGATATGTTCGACTTCCATCACTTCAAATACAGAGTTTTCAAGAAATGTATTTGACGCCAGTATCTCAGCGATTGGCGGGGCAAGCATAGGAAAAAAAGACCTTCCCTCAAGTATTTTCTACAACTGGGCAGCTCCTTCCAATAAAACAATGTCCATTATGTTTCAATCTGGTTCAATTTTAGACGCGCCTTATCTGGTATCTGCGGGTGAACTAAATTTGATAGTACCTTTTAGAATTGCATATCTTTCTCAAACTGACTCAAATATCCCTGAATCTATAATTAACGATCTTGGCATCCCTGAAATGACAAATGAGACAATGACTCAATCTTTCCAAGAGTTATTAGTCTCTTTCTCGCACAACGTAATGGGAATAGATGTTGGTTGGCTCTTAGATTACTCGTTTGAATCTCTTCACAAAGAAACCGGCCAGGCTATAAGTCTTGGCGTTGCTCTTAGAAAAGAGTTTCAATTCCTTGGAATAACGGGGGGCGTTGGAGTTAGTACAAGAGACCTAATTTCTGGAGGTCAGGTTTGGACAACTGGGTTAACCGAAGTAATTTCTCCGTTTACGGCAGTTGCTCTTGATATATTTTTAACAAAAGACATCCATGTTGTGACTGGTTTAAAAATCTCGAACGAGTACCCTCTTATATATAGCTTCGGATCTGAGTACTCAGTCTATCAATCCCCAGCCGCGACCGTGATTGCACGTGCTGGTCTTGAGACGGAAAATTTGAGACTTGGGCTTGGACTCAATTTTCAGGGATATCTACTCAACTATGCGTATTCCATGCAAAACTACTCATTTATTGAAAATGAACATCAAGTCTCATTTCAACTTAATCTAAACAAATTCCAACAAGTGTTTAATAAAAATTCTCACCAGAAGACTAATACCTTTCAGCATTTAAATACCCCCACATCACAAAAGTATAAAGTTGGTTTCAAAAATACCGAATCCCCTCAGTCTTCATCACTGTTTAACAACACAATTTCTTCATTAAAAAATCAAAAAACAGCCATTCCAACAAAAAGATTATCACCCGAATTCTATAGTCTAAAACAAGCGCCTGAAAAAAACCTTCTACCCAGTGTTGCACCCCCTACTCTTGTTTTTTCGGCCCTTCTATCTAAAACAAAAAATAGCCAAAAACTAAAAATCGAGGAGTTCAACTCTATAGAAACTAAAAATATAAATAATGAAAATGACCAATTAATTAAAAAGCGAACATACCCTGTCCCATTTTTACTGGATTTTACATTTAACAAAAAAAGGTACAGTTTTGAGGTTTCTACTACTAAGACGGGGTACACAATTATTTCGGGGTCCCTCTCCAAAGGCGCAAAAATTCTTGTTCAAAATGAAATCTTACCCCTAAAGTCGAATCAATTATTCAAAAAGTTTAAGTTAGAAGAGACTCCTGTATCAATCTTAATATTTTTCGAATAGAGTTCCCTTTTTGCTATTACATACACGACCACGCAAAATTTAGCTTTTGCCCTAGATTTAAGCATAAGCATTTAAAGGTTTAGCTTTCTAAAATTTTTTCTATTTATGTAGCCCTAAAAACATCCGAACTGTTTATATTGAACCATTACTAATTAGTATCCCCATCAGATACCGCATCAGCATCAATTTTCTTCTTAATTTTCATAATGGATGCTTTATAAATACGAGAAATTTGAGACTCGGAAATTCCGAATTTCCCACCAATCTCCTTAAATGTCATATCATTTTTTGTATGAAGAACTACTATTTTTTTTTCTCTATAATTCAAACCACTCATCGCTTGATTTAGCTGGATTCCCGTTTCGATCTGATTCTCAAAATCCGCCCTTTTGTTAATCGCCATAAATACATAAGCTGCGTCTGTAATCCAATCATAAAACCGAGTTGGATCCGACTTTGATATATATCGTATATGATCTTTCATTGCCCCCAAAATTCGTCTCTGTGCCAATGGCCACACATCTGGGCATAATTCCGGGTCCCAAACCTTAATCGTCTCAAGAAACTCCAATTGAGAGATAGTCCTCAGATCATCGATTTCACTTTCCCCTACATACTTCGGTAAATACTTCACATAACGACGTAACACCATTTCTAAACGATTTGAAAAGGCGTCAATGATGATAATGTCCCAAGTCTCAAGGAGAGATATTTTTATTGAGTTTAAAACAGGTTCACGAATCGATTCCCAAATACCTTTTGTTTCTTTCTTCAAATTAAAGGTTCAACTTTTTCATTATTTTGTCTAACAAGTTGGCCTCGTTAATGTAGCTCATTTTATCCTCAGAGAATAATGCTTTGCATACATCTCTATATAAATTTGACACGTTTTCTCTGAGCTCAGATTTGACGGTAGTATCTTTAATATTTAACTTTTTAAGCTCATAATTAATTTTTCGTTTCTCAGAATCCTCAACCCCATGCCTTTTCCTATAAATACTTTGGGGAACTTTTTTGACATAAAAATTATCGTCTGTCATTACATTTCATCTGAACTAATAACCCCAATAGACTGAACTTTTACCTGAGGTACAATTTCATTATAAGACAGAACCGCAAGAAAGGGATAATTTCTCTCTGTAAACTTTTTGAAATGTGTTCGTAACCGCGGAGAGCAAAGTGAGACAGGTGGTTTTTCCATTTTTCTGAAATTAGACATATGTTCACCTACTTGGCTCAAAACTTTTTCACCAACCTGAGGGTCCAGGGCTAAAAAGCTACCGTATTCCGATTGGTGAATAGAATTAATCATGGTTTCCTCTAATCTAGGATCAATCGTAAAAACTGTAATCGTATCGTCCTTATCCATATATTTACTGCATATTTGTCGTGATAACGATTGTCTCACATATTCTGCCAATAAATTTGTATCCCTAGACACATGCGCATAATCCGCTAATCGTTCCAAAATAGTTGAAAGGTCTCTAATCGAAACACGTTCCTTAACCAACGCTTGAAGAACCTTATGCACCTGCCCTAAAGAAAGCATATCCGGAACCAACTCCCGAACAATAGCGGCATTAGAACTTTTAACTAACTCCATTAATGATTGTACATTTTGACGCGTAATAATGTCATCCGCATTTTGCTTAATGACCTCTGAAAAATGATTCGATATGAAATCCGTAATATTCTGAGCTGCTATTACATTTTCTTGAAGCCTTTCAATTTGGTCTTCTGAAACCCATGCTCCAGGCTGTAAATTAGTAGGATCTACTGCCTCTATTCCGTTTATACCTTTTCTCTTGAGTTCAGCCGAGGTTCGCTGTACAAAAAAATGTCCTGGAAGGGCCTCTCCCAATGCGATCCTTGTACCTCGAATATCCATTTGATATTGGTTAGGGGGAAGACTCAAATCATCCATTACTCGAACACCTGGTATAACAAACCCTAATTCTTGTCCAATGTGGTAGCGTACCAATGTAATTCGTTCTAATAAAGGGCCATTTTGACTCGGATCAATTAACGGAACCAAATTCCGACCAGTTTTCATACTGATTGGATCTAACGCTAGGGTTCCAAGTAAATTTTCAGGTTTTTTCATCGCATCTTTTGCCGATTCTTGTCCAGAATCTACATTTAACTCTTCTTCTTGTTTTTGTTTTCTTAAAATCACGTAGGAAAGACAAGCCACCCCTCCAGATATTGCCAGGAAAGGTACCGTAGGCAACCCAGGGACGATTGCAAATAAGAGTAAAATGAAAGATGTAACAGCAAATGCTTTTGGCTGTGTAAAAATTTGTGCCGCTATATCTTTTCCTAGACTTTCTGCAGATGCCGACTTAGTAACAACCAAACCTGTTGCGATTGATATTAAAAGTGCAGGAACCTGAGAAACAAGACCATCACCAATCGATAGCGTTGTAAAAATTTTAGCCGCCTCTCCTGCCGCTAACCCTTGCATAGCAACCCCAATGGCTAAACCACCTACAATATTAATAATCATGATGATGATACCCGCAATAGCATCCCCTTTAACAAATTTATTCGCACCATCCATAGATCCAAAAAATTGAGATTCTTTGCCTAACTTCTCTCGTCTGTCTTTTGCCTGACTAGCATCAATCAATCCCGCATTTAAATCCGCATCAATACTCATTTGTTTACCAGGCAACGCATCAAGGGTAAACCTCGCAGCAACCTCAGCAACCCGTTCTGATCCTTTTGTAATTACCATAAATTGCACCAAAGTAATAATACAAAAGGCGACTATCCCTACAACAAAATTTCCTCCAGTAACAAACTCCGCAAAGGCAATAACCACCGTCCCATCAAATTTCTTACCTAAGCTCAAAATTAATTTTGTGGATGCAACGTTAATAGATAGCCGGTAAAGAGTTACCACTAACAACAGGGAAGGGAATGCTGCAAAATCTAACGGTTCCGCCAAGTACATAGCTATTAAAAGAATAGAAACCGAAACCGCAATATTAAGAACCATTAAAATATCTAGAAGTGCAGAAGGAATGGGAACGATCATTAACGTCATAATCAATATAAGTACAATAGCCAACAATACGTCGGCTAAGGTAAACAGTTCTTTTAAAGTGCTTAATTTCATCATATTATTGGTAGGCTCGTTTCTTTTTAAGATTATACACAAATGCTAATATCTCTGCTACCAGCTTGTAATATTCTGGAGGCACTTCCGCATTAACTTCTGTAATTGGATATAGCGCTTGAGCGAGAAGGGGGTTTTCAATTATTGGAATATTGTTTTCAAGTGCAAGTTGCTTAATTTGCTTCGCTACTAGCCGCTTTCCCTTTGCCACCAATACAGGGGCTCGCATACTATTATGCTTATACCGAATAGCTAATGCGATATACACAGGATTTGTGACAACAACATCAGCTCCCGGAACAGACCCCATTTGTCGTCCCTGAGACATTTGTCTAGCCGCATCTTTCTGTCGTTGCTTAATTTGAGGGTCCCCTTCAAGCCGTTTGTACTCATCCTTTATTTCTTTTTTTGACATTTTCAACCCTTTTATATGTTCGTGCTTTTGATATAAATAATCAAAAATTGCAATGACAAAATATAATCCAGCCAGCCGATTTATCACCTTTACAACCAAATGCCCTGTGAATTCCATTAACTGCCACAACGATAACTGTTGCCCAAGCAATACCATGAAAAACTCATCCTTAATTGCCCCGTACAACAACATTATGACCAAAGTCATCTTAATAAGAGACTTCGCTAGCTCAACATACTGCTTAGCTGAAAAAAACTTTTTAACACCTTCTAAAGGGTTTAGCTTCGACAATTTAGGAATTAAAGGATCCCCTGAAATCAAAAACCCAGTTTGTAAGGCCTCTATAATTAAGGCTACAATGGTATTTGTTACTAAGATTGGTAGCAAACAAGCAAAGCTAGTTGTCAAGACGTATCGGAGAAGAACGCCTACAGTAGCGGCACTAAACTCTTCAGGAATTTGTCCAAAAGTATAATTTGATAGATTTGCTATCCGATCCCACATGGATTTAGCCGTCGCCTTAAAAATGGCAAAAGCGACAATCATCAAGACAGCGCCAGTTATTTCCTTGCTTTTTGCTATTTGACCTTTTTTTCTTGCCTCCCTCATTTTATGAGGGGTAGGCTCTTCGGTCTTTTCTGCTGAATCGTCTCCCATAGGTTCCTTTTAATTACTAAATTATAACTGCATCAAATATAACACTCGAATCGTGTGTTCCGTTAAATCTTCCAACATTATAAATATACTTTGAATCATTCCTGGTGCAATAGCCAAAAATATTATTAAACTAATCGTTGGCTTTAATTGAAACCCTAATTGAAATACATTAACCTGTGGCGCTACACGACTTAACATTCCAAATGAAAAATCGACTAAAAAAACAATCAATAATATAGGAACCGAAAGTTGAAGAGCCAGTCCAAATAAGTCCGTCCCTAAATTGGCAATATACTTCCCTGCCAAAGAAAAATTAGGAATAACACCGATCGGAATCAAAGAAAAACTTTTATGCACCATCGCTATTACCATATGATGTCCGTTAATTTGCAAAAACATCATTATGGATGTCCATTCCAATAAAAGTGATATTAGCGTACTTGTTCTCCCTGTTAAGGGGTTTAACAAGGAGGCTACACTCAACCCGGCCTGGGTATCCATTAAGGAGCCTCCAAATTCAATAGCAACCAAAATTGCCTCTGACACAAAGCCTATAGTGACTCCAATTAATACCTCTACAACCAATGCAAGTACAAACGTAATTAAAGTATCTGGAGGAGTGATAGGTAAAGGAACCAAAAATACGAGTAACGTAGACGCCCAAAAAATTAGCGTAACTTTGCTCATTGCAAATACTTGCTTTTTATTAAAAAACGGAGCTACTGTAACCATACCTGCAAGTCTGCCAAACACTAAAAAAAAGGCAGTTAATTGTGTAAGTGTAAAAACCATTTTCTATTGTGAATAAAGCGGAATATTTTCCCAAAGACCTAAAGCCATTTCCATGACCAACCGGGACATCCATGGGAAGGTAGCCCCTATCACTATCATTACCACAACCATTTTAGGAACAAACGTAAGTGTTTGTTCTTGAATTTGCGTAACAGCTTGAAAAACTGCAACAATTAGCCCTATAGCCAACCCCAATCCTACGCTGGGCATCGACACAAGCAATGTTACTTGTATTGCCTGATTCAAAATAGCTGTTACTGTATCTATATTCATTGAAAGCTTATTAATAAACCTCTAATAATTAAATTCCACCCGTCTGTTAAAACAAACAATAAGATCTTAAATGGAAGAGAGATCATTGCAGGAGATAACATAAACATTCCTAAAGATAACAAGATATTTGAAACGATAAGGTCAATAACGACAAACGGAATAAATAATAAAAATCCAATCTGAAATGCAGTTTTTAATTCAGAAATCACAAACGCTGGTACCAACACGAAAATTGGGACCTTTTCATAATCATTTACACTCTTCATTTGAGAAAACTCGAGAAACAGGGCTAAATCTTTATCTCTAATAAACTTCAGCATAAAATTCCTAAAAGGCTTTGCTCCCAATTGAATCGCTTCATTTTGAGAAATTTTTCCCGATTTATAAGGTTTAACTGCTGACTCATTGACTTCATTCCATGTCGGTGTCATCACAAATATAGTCATAAACATCGCAAGCGCAATGATAATGGGGCTAGGAGGACTAGACTGAGTTCCAATAGCCTGTCTTATCATGCTCAGAACAATAACCGTCCTTAAAAAGGATGTCGTAGATATTAGAAAAAAGGGAATTAACCCAATAGAAGATAAAGCAATAAGTAAATTAATAGTTGATGTGAACCCTGATGGTTTTAAAATTGTTTCTATGTCTAATCCCGAAAAAGGTCCGGCTCCAATTTCTTGGGCAAGCACAATCGACGGTATAAAAACGATTAGAAAGGTAATAAACTTAACAAATTTATTTTTCATTAACAATTAAACCCACTTGTGCAATACCTCTATAGACTTAGAATTACTTGCCACAAGAACCTTAATATTATTACACTCCAAGTATACCAAAGAAGAATTTGAATCGACTGGCATTCTATCCAGAATTTTTATGTCCCCAGAAAACTTCTTTCTATATATCCCCTTAGTAAACTTCTGTATAATAAACAGCATTCCAATGAGTACACCAAGCGTTAAGATTACTTGAATGTAATAAGAAGTGGCCATTTATTTTTCTGACGACAAGATATTAGTAACTCTTAGGCCATAATTATTGTCAATCGCGACCACTTCTCCCTGAGCTATAGTTTGACCATTGACGACTAAGTCTAACGGCTCTCCGACTAATCTCTCTAGCTCTATTATTGACCCTTCAGAAAGTTCGTAAACTTCTTTTAAAGATAGATTAGAACGTCCAAGTTCAACAGAAACACTAACAGGGATGCTACTAAAAATATCCTGTTCTAAAACAGACGACCCTTCTATACTTGCCAATTTGGGAAATTGAATATTGGATACATTTGGAGCGGCTACAGAGCGAGTTGGATCTTCCTCTCTACTCGACACTTGAGGGTCCATAGAAAAAGCTTGTTCCATTATCGGGTCAATATCTTCTAAGGGATCTTTAATACCGGAATTATTTGTCATACTCGAGCACCTCTTTCACTAATTTTAAATAATCTTCTGCGCCATTTGATTCGGGATCATACTCAAAAACCGTCTGCCGATATCCTGCCGCTTCAGATACAGCAACATTTACTCTTACTGGACTCGTTATTAATCCTGGAAAAACACGTTCCAGACTCGACAAGATTTCTTTTGATTTGTTGTTACGTTTATCAAACAAAGTTGGAATTACTTTAGAAATCTTTACGTTTCTTCGGAATATTCTATTAATGATTTTGATATTGTTCAATAGTTGTTTTACACCAACAAGAGACAAATACTCCATTGAAACAGGAACCCAAAGTTCATCTGAAAAAACTAAAGCGTTTTGACTAAACAAACTCATCGATGGTCCACAATCTACCAGAACAAAGTCATACCCCGTTAAGGAGTCAAACTTTTCTAAAAATATTTTTTCTTTGTTTTTTCTACTGGAAAGCACAATAGATGCTGGAAACATCCTTTCATTAGAACATATAATATCAATATTCTGCCGTGATTTTTCAATACATTGCTCAGGAGTCTTATTTCCCATAACAATATCATAAAGTGTATGTTTAGGATCAACCCCCAAATGGTAACCAGCAGAGCCCTGAGGGTCAGTATCAATAACCAAAACTTTTTTTCCCTTTAAAACTAGTCCATGGGCAATATTGATAACAGTACACGTCTTACCAGTTCCTCCCTTATAATTAATGACTGAAATTTTTTTCATAATATTTTAAAACTCGTCGTCTAAATCGTCCCAAGAAAAATCGTCATCCGCCTCGCTATCAGAATCTTCTACTACATCTTCAGTTTCCTCGACTCCTCCAGTTTCAGGAATGGGAGGTTCTTCAAGAGTCGCGGTTGATTCTTTAACTTCTTGGTTGAGAGCGTCTTCCTCTTCAATCAAAGAATTTTCCAATACCGGTTTAGCCCCTACTTCTGGCACGTCCCGGATATCGGAAGAACCGATTCCGTTAGTATCTAAATCGTCCGATACGCTTGCCTGAACCGTCTTAGCAGGAGCTGTGCCAAATGAACCAACAGCATCCTCTAAAACATTATCTTCGACTGGTCCGGCAGGTGACGTTACCGTCGGATTCAGTGTCGTTGTTTCAGTATTTGACAAATCTTCGCAATCAACAGATTTTATTTCCGAATAATCAGAAATCGACTTATCTTGTCTTAGTCGTTGTGATTCTACTTCGGACTTTTCAACCATATGAACGTCCGACTTGGCAATTTTATCAGAGTCACGCAAGTCAACGATTTGTACAGCTATCTGATCATTTATTATGCCAACCTGTCCGGTAACAGCCGTTTCTCCACCAATTAAAACCTGTATAGGCGTTTCAAGAGTAGATTTCAAGGGAATAACATCACCAATTTGTAGCTCCATTAACTCCTTCATGGTTAAACTAGCATCCCCAATCAATGCCTTTACAGGTATATTAATCCGTTTTTCTGTTTCAGAATTTAGTTTGATTCTTCGTTTTGTAGGGGTAACCTTGGACTTCTTTAACTTTAGTAAATGCTTTAAAACGCTATTTGGATAAGCAAAGGTGATCGTGTGCAAATTTTGATCAATAAAATAAAAATTAAGAGAAAATAATACATACGCTTCTCGATAGGAAAGCTTCTTATCTTGAGCATACGTACCACTTGAAAACTCATCCGACACATTTTGGTCGCCCAATATATTTCCCCAACTATCATTAAACAGAGGGATAATTTCCTCTAGTTGTGTTTTCAATATTTTGAGTTCAATTTCACCAAATTTTTCGCGTCCATCAGGAACGCCTTGTCCACCCAATAACCGGTCGACGAGCATTTCCGAAAGAGCCCAATCCAAAATCACGTCCATTTTTCCTAAGTCATTTAATAAATATTTAGACTGAACGATCTGCTCTTGCTGACTATCAAGAAACTCTCCATAACGCATCTGTTTAGCCTCAACAGAATGCAACTCAACTTTAGCAGTCAAGTCATTTGATAGTTTTTTTGTAATAAGCTCTGCCAAGCGATAGTGCAACATATGAACTATTTTCATTTCATCCCTTGGCAAACTATCGAAATTAATATTTCGAACAGAGGAAATATTAATTTCATCTAAATCAAGATCTTTAAATTGAATGGTCGTCCAATCTCCAATCGCAGGTCCTAATTTAATATTACGTGTGTATTTAAACTGTGTGCTACCCAAAATAATTCTCCCCTTTTAACGCCATCTACGGCATAGGTATCTTTGACCAAAAAAAAACAAATCAACTTAATTAAGTACCATCACTGGTAATTATACCCAGTTTCAGCCCATTTTTCATTCTATTTCTTCTGAATCAGACTCATCATCGTTATGATCGCGGCTGCTATCTGATTCATTCTGCCCCTCTTGGAAACGACTATCGTCTACCAAGTTTAAGTCCATATCTATCTCTTCACTATTGGTAGTTTTAAGATAGGCATATAAATTATTTAACTCCGGCTTAAGTATATCATATAGTTGCTTGTTTACATTTAATTTAATTTCAAGCCCCTTCTCTGATTTTTTAATTGAAATTTCTAAGGGGATATCCCGTTTATCAAAGGAGAATTTATACTGTGTGCCTTCAGATTTTTGAACCTCTACAATAGCTTTATTTAAAACCTCTTTTACGAACTGAGTTAAGTCTCCTATCGAGATTGGCAATGCATCTATCTGATAAAACATTGAAGCCAAGGTTTGAATTTTATTCGATGCTGACTTTTTCAAGGCCTTACTATCCGACGATTTTTCACTACTTTCAGAATGTTTCGCATCCTTTGTCGTCTTTCGATCGATTTCTTCAGGATCCTGATTTTCAGAATCCATCCTGTAGGACCCATCGAGATTTTTCTCAATGCTAGAGAAATCTTTTAATGGCTTTGCTTTTTTCTCGGTAAATAGTTCGAGAAACCCTTCGCCTTCGTAGTTCACATCCAGAGATGATACTAAATTTGGTACATATTTCGCCAATTTTAATTGAACCTCAAAATCCACTTATTTTTCCTTTTTTAATTTTTCTTGAGTTTCTTTTTTTATTTTGTATCGATAGCCATCGAATACTTGACCTAATTTTTTCGAATATTTACCCTGTTGAATAAAATCACGTCTTAATGGGAATCTTTGTTGAAGTTCCAAACCATACTTCTCTGCTAATTGTTCAATAGTCATGTCACGGGGTTTGTCTTTACAGACGTAGGATGCCGAACATCCTTCATACAACCTACCCAAATCTCTTATCCCCAATTTCAAAAAGGGTTCGTAGTTAGGATTACTTTCGAAAGGAACAATTACCTTCACCGCCCCCTTGAAGGAATCTAAAGCATATTCAGTTGTTTCGATCATTAATTTTTCATCTGCTACCGAGTGATTATGAAATTTGGTACCATCTTGAGGAACAAAATTCTGAATAACGAATTCATGAATCATTCCGAATTCATTATGCAAATCTCGAATTTTATCTATCATCTGCTTTCGATGCGTCTTTGACTCACCTATTCCGACTAAAAGACCTGTTACCACAGGAAGCTTGAGCTTAGACGACCACTCGATTTGTTTCAATCGTAAATCCATTTTTTTTCCTGGTGATTCTGGGTATATATTTGAAAAGTTTCTCTGATCGACTGTATCCAGCATAATTTTTGAAAGAGCACATGTCTGCGCCAATTTTTTGATTTCGTCAGGACTTAAAAATCCGAGCTCAATAACGGGAATAAGCCCCTCTAAAAACCCGAGTTCACAAATCGTATAAACATAATCAGAGTAAGTATCAAACCCCCATAAATCCAAAGTCGCTCTTACCTGAGAGTATTTGTCGGGTCTCTCACCTGCCACATATACGGCTTCCCTTGCACCACTTAAACGTGCGTCCCTTGCAATCTTAATTGTAGAATAAGGAACAACAATATTGTCCTTTCTATGAAAACTACAATAAGGACAATTATTTCTACACATTCTAGATAAAACGACTGACGTTGCTTTAGAATAAGCAAGTACATTATCTCTATCTTCACCTAAAACCTGTATATCATTTTCCTTATCATTACTATTACCTAACGCGTACCCAACAACCATTGTATCTCCTTAACTAAAACGACTACCCAATCTCACCAACGTAAATATATTAATTTGAGTATGTTATGCTACAATAGAAACATAATTAGAGCAATATTATGTAAAAATTAAATTAGTGCAAGGTCCAAAATGAGTAGAACTAAATATATTGTCGACTTAAAGCAATACGGAAATAATATAAAAAATATTAGAGAATCTCTAAATCCCACAACAAAGATTCTTCTCACTCTAAAATGTGACGCATATGGTCTAGGGGCAGTCAAGCTAGCAGAAGTGGCTGAGAAACAAAATGTAGCGTACTTTGGAGTTGCTTCGATAGAAGAGGCTCTTGAATTGAGAGAAGCTGGAATCGAAACGAATATACTTTTGTTTTCTGAGCCTTTTTTAGACGACTTAAAAAAGATCGTAACGTTAAATATCACCCCGACGTTATTTAAACCGTCTAGTGCATACCTCCTTAATGAAATATCTAAAAAGAAAGGGATAATAACAAATTTTCATTTTAAACTAGATACGGGCATGGCAAGAAATGGAACAAACCCGGAACAAGCATATACAGACATACAATACATTTTAAATCTTCCTTACCTTAAACTCGAAAGCATCTATACACACATATCAGACGGATCAAAACCCTACTCAAGTTATACTCACAATCAAAATAGGCAATTTGTAAAATTTATTCAAAAAGTAAAACTATTATCAAAAAATTCTTACACAATCCACATAGCAAACTCAGACACTACGTTGAATTTTCCTCAATACCAATACGATATGGTTCGAATTGGTCTTCATTCATATAGACATATTATGACTTTGATGAGTAAAGTTCTCCTCTTAAAATTAATGGATTTGGGAGATTTCATTGGATATGAACGATCCTATACTCTTAAAAGGAAAGCTATAATCGCCATAATTGCAATAGGGTATGGAGACGGAATTCCCTATCAGCTTTCTAATAAAGGTACCGTATTAATAAACGGTATTGAATACCCTATAGTAGGAAAAGTATGTATGGATCATATTATGGTGAATCTAGGCCCAAATAGTGGCAAGGTTTCCGAAGGGGACGACGTTGTCATAATAGGAAAACAAAAACAACAACAAATTTCTCTGGAAAAGGTCGCCCGCATATCCGGCAACATCCCTTATTCAATCATGACTGGAATATCTAAACGTGTCCCTCGTGAATATGTAAGTAACTAAAGCAAACTTAATCTACTTCTTTTACTTGCTTACGTGGAACCGTTTCAGTTTGTAATTGGAGAATTTAATTATGTTCTTTGAACATATGAGTATTTATCTTGGCCACGACCAACTCTCCCACCAGGGTAACCCGGAAGTACCATAGGCGCTGAAGGACTTAACTACTGTGTTCGGAATGAGAACAGGTGTACCCCCTTCGCTATAATGACCAAGATAAATACTCATATGGTTCAACAACTTGGCATTGTTGAACTTGCATTGATACCGAAACTTAGATTTGCCAACCGTCTTGATTTATTATTCATAGGCCGTTTTAATTCAAGACCTCGACCGATTAGTACTGGTCTGCTTAATACATTACTGCACTTACACGTCCAGCCTATCAACCTCGTGTTCTTCAAGGGGTCTTACTCTCATAAAGAGATGGGAAACCTTATCTTGAGGGGGGCTTCCAGCTTAGATGCCTTCAGCTGTTATCCCTTCCATACGTAGCTACTCAGCATATACCGATAGGCTCGATAACTGATACACCAGAGGTATGTCCATTCCGGTCCTCTCGTACTAGGAACAGCTCCTCTCAAGTTTCCTACGCCCATACCAGATATGGACCAAACTGTCTCACGACGTTCTGAACCCAGCTCACGTACCGCTTTAATGGGCGAACAGCCCAACCCTTGGAACCAACTTCAGCTCCAGGATGCGACGAGCCGACATCGAGGTGCCAAACCTCCCCGTCGATGTGAACTCTTGGGGGAGATAAGCCTGTTATCCCCGGGGTAACTTTTATCCGTTGAGCGATGACCCTTCCATTCGGAGTCACCGGATCACTAGGTCCGACTTTCGTCCCTGCTCGACTTGTAAGTCTTGCAGTCAGGCTCCCTTATACCCTTGCGCTCTACAGACGATTTCCAACCGTCTTGAGGGAACCTTTGAACGCCTCCGTTACTCTTTAGGAGGCGACCGCCCCAGTCAAACTGCCCACCAGACTCTGTCCTATCTCCGGATAACGGAGTTTAGTTAGTAGCTCAAAATAATCAGAGTGGTATCTCACGTGTGACTCATCATGGCCTAGCGACCATGGTTCAACGTCTCCCACCTATTCTGCACAAATTATTCCAAACCACAAAGTCAAGTTGCAGTAAAGCTCCACGGGGTCTTTCTGTCTTGGTATGGGTAATCCGTATCTTCACGGATAATCCAATTTCACCGGGTCTCTGGTTGAGACAGCGCTCAATTCGTTACGCCTTTCGTGCGGGTCGGAACTTACCCGACAAGGAATTTCGCTACCTTAGGACCGTTATAGTTACGGCCGCCGTTCACTGGGGCTTCAATTCGATGCTTCTCCGAAGATGACATCTCCTATTAACCTTCCAGCACTGGGCAGGCGTCAGCCTCTATACATCACCTTACGGTTTAGCAGAGACCTGTGTTTTTGGTAAACAGTCGCTTGAGCCAATTCACTGCAACCCTTTCATGCTCGAGCCGCGAGGGCTGTCACAATAACAGGGCACTTCTTCTCCCGAAGTTACGAAGCAATTTTGCAGAGTTCCTTAACCAGAGTTCTCCCGCTCGCCTTAGTATTCTCTACCCACCTACCTGTGTCGGTTTTAGTACGGATACCCGAAATTCTCGCTAGAGGCTTTTCTAGTCAGTGTGGACTCAATCACTCCATCGGTAAACCGACTCGTATTCACCCCTCAAGGTATATGAAAGCGTAGATTTGCTAGCGCTTTCCCTCTACAGGCTTAAACCATGCCATGTCCAATAGGCAGGCTGACCTATCCTACTGCGTCACCCCATTGCTAATAGCGAATTTCTGGTAGTACAGGAATATTAACCTGTTGTCCATCGACTACGCCTTTCGGCCTCGCCTTAGGTTCGACTAACCCTGGGCGGACGAGCCTTCCCCAGGAAACCTTAGGTTTACGGCGAATAAGATTCTCACTTATTTTTTCGTTACTCATGCCGACATTCTCACTTCTGTTTCGTCCACCAAACTTTTCAGTTTGACTTCAACCTACCGCAGAACGCTCTCCTACCGAGTATATAAATATACTCCCGTAGCTTCGGTAATATGCTTGAGCCCCGTTACATTTTCGGCGCTCGATCGCTCGACCAGTGAGCTATTACGCTTTCTTTAAAGGATGGCTGCTTCTAAGCCAACCTCCTGGTTGTTTGAGCAATCAAACCTCCTTTTCCACTTAGCATATATTTAGGGACCTTAGCTGACGGTCTGGGCTGTTTCCCTTTTGTCCACGAAGCTTAGCCCTCGAGGACTCACTCCTGTGTACGAAACTATGGCATTCGGAGTTTGCATAGGTTTGGTAGTATTGGTGATACCCCTAGCCTAAACAGTGCTCTACCTCCATAGCTCTAAACCACAAGGCTGACCCTAAAGTCATTTCGGAGAGAGCCAGCTATCTCCCAGTTCGATTAGCATTTCACCACTATCCACAGGTCATCCAATGATTTTTCAACATCAACTGGTTCGGGCCTCCACGAAATGTTACTTTCGCTTCACCCTGCCCATGGATAGATCACTGGGTTTCGGGTCTAATACCAGTAACTATTCGCCCTATTCAGACTCGCTTTCGCTACGGCTCCGTTTCAAAACTTAACCTTGCTACTGACATTAAGTCGCCGGCACATTCTTCAATAGGCACACCGTCACCACGTAAAAACGAGGCTCCGATTGCTTGTAAGCATATGGTTTCATGTTCTATTTCACTCCCCTTCCGGGGTTCTTTTCACCTTTCCCTCACGGTACTGGTTCACTATCGGTCACACAATGGTATTGAGCCTTGGAAGATGGTCCTCCCAGATTCCCGCAGGATTCCACGTGCCCCGCGGTACTCAGGAACGTACTAAGTAAGATTAAATGTTTTTGTATACAGGACTATCACCCTCTATGGTAGAGCTTTCCAACTCATTCTACTAACATCAAATTTTTTGACTTACCTGTGCTTAAGTAGAAGCACAACAGCACGCCCTACAACACCTTTATCACAACGCCTACTCGCTATCACATGAAAAAGGTTTGGGCTACTCCCAGTTCGCTCGCCGCTACTATGGGAATCTCAATTGATTTCTTTTCCTCTAGTTACTTAGATGTTTCAGTTCACTAGGTTCCCTTCAATACCCTAT
The DNA here is from genome assembly GCA_018699495.1 of bacterium. Lineage (GTDB taxonomy): Bacteria > Margulisbacteria > Marinamargulisbacteria > JABIPA01 > JABIPA01 > JABIPA01. The sequence goes on from JABIQV010000001.1 coordinate 45,643, forward strand.
GTATTCAGGTAGAGATATATAGATATTATTCTATATGGGTTTCCCCATTCGGATACCCCCGGTTCAAAGCTTGTAGCAGCTCACCGAGGCTTTTCGCAGCTATCCACGTCCTTCGTCGGCCTGTGTGCCAAGGAATCCACCATATGCCCTTTATATCTTGAAAAACGGCCCATGAGTAATAAATCATTTCAAATTGAAACAACTTCAAATTGGCAATTTTATTTTCTTAAGATTCTAAATTTCGATATCAATTTCAAAGAACTAAGCACCTATTGATTAGTGCGAGATACAAATATATTAAAATAAATTTTGTTTGTCAAACACCTATTTTATTTTTTTTCATCAGTCCTTCTTTTCTCTTCATTATATCCATAATAACCAGCTTAAACTTGCCAACATTTTATCAATTAATGTAGATTTAGTTTTATGAAAAATAGTCACCAAGTAGCATCTAATAAAAAAGCCTTCTTTAATTTTGAGATTATAGAAAAAAATGAGGCGGGTATTGTATTAACAGGATGCGAAATTAAATCTGTGCGGCAAGGGCATGTCACTATAAAAGAAAGTTATGTACGAATCATCAACAATGAGCTTTGGTTGATAAATTGCAATATTCTTCCTTATACTCAGGGAAATAGGCATAATGGAAACCCCGCTAGAGATAGAAAGCTTTTAATAAAAAAGAATGAAATTAAAAAACTTATTGGAAAAACCACTCAAAAGGGACTCGTTTTAGTTGCACTTTCCCTATACTTTAAAGGATCCAATCTAAAGGTTGGATTCGGTCTTGCCCGCCCAAAAAAAATGCACGACAAACGGCAAGTTCTAAAAGATCAAGCTGTTAACAGAGAAATTCAACGCTCATCAAAAATCAGATAATTTTTTCATACCGTGAAATTGAGAAATGAATGTCACAGACATTTGAATAAGACCTCTCGCCTTTTTACACCAATCGTTTACGACTAACAAAATTTCGTCATTGCTGGAAAAAGACTGGCGTCTCCTAATCTGTTCGTATTTTCTATATATAGATGTAGCATTACACCCCTATTTCTATGCCACTACACACTAATTAAAAACCTATCCCTCCTGAAAATATTTAAAATTGGTTTTTTACTTTTGTATGTCGCCGAAACATATAGAACTTTCATGTACCAACAAACATAGTAATCCTGTTCAGAAAGTATCCATTTGAATTTGTAAACTTTTCATGGTCTGGTCTATAATATGATAAGAAAATACATATCAATCTGGCAGGCAACTTAAAACCTTTTCAATTTGGTTTTTATGTGTTGAAACTGGACACGTATTTGAGGGGGTCTTTTTTACCCGCGTCCCTAAACCCTTTCAACCTTAATAAACAAGATGGACATTTCCCGCAAGCAGGTCTCTTCCCGTAATAACACGTATGTGTTTCCTTTAATAACTCCAGATGATTAAGATCTACCATCATCTTTATCGTATCCGCCTTCGAAAGCCACATTAATGGTGCGCAAATTACAAAAGGAAAAGAAAATGCTAAATTCAGCACCCGTTCCGCACTTCCTATAAATTCATTTCGACAATCAGGATACCCCGAAAAATCAGTCTGGCACGCCCCTATGACCAAATTTGATATGTTATTTTTATAGGCATAAATAGCCGCCCTGTTCAAAAATATTAAATTTCTTCCTGGAACAAATGAGTTAGGATGCTCGATAGTTGTATCGGCTATTATCACAGAATCATTTAATAAGGTTGACGATTCCCACTCCTCATTTACTGCAAGATTTATAACGGTAAATTGAACGTTTAATTTATCAGCTATCTTCTGAGCCTGAATAAGTTCTATATTATGTCTCTGCCCATAATTGAAACCAATTGCTTCAACACTATTAAACTTATGTAACGCATAAGCTAGGCATGTCGTACTATCCTGCCCTCCTGAAAAAAGGACGACGGCTTTTTCATATTTGGATATATTTTTATGATTCTTCATTCTTTCATCCTCATTTTACATAATTACAAACTTCAAAACGTTTAGTTTTTTTTAAATAGACTTCAAACGAACCTTTACCGTACCGGCTTCTATCTATAAAGCGGTCCAACTTTCTTTATTAGTTGAACCCTTTAACAAAGGTTTAGAAATTCGAACCGCCTTTATCTGCCTTACTTATTGTTTGTGTCTAAAGTTCACATAAACGGACAGCCTCGAATTATAGTTCATCTGAAAAGTTAACATCTACAATATAGTATGAGATCATAGCATCCATTCTAAAGACAACTATATGATACCAACTATTTCCACACCATCGCACCGGAATAAATGCCGATAAAGACACGGCACATACCAAATATGTTATTAATTCAAAATAAATAATAACGTCATCCATTACACTATAAAATGGATTAAGGTCCATTGCCCCATTGTTTTTAAAGACATTTATGGTTACAAAACTTGAAATGAGGAGCCCGCCTCAACTAAAACAGGATAATGTAGATATCCATCCGAATATAAAAGAACGTACATAATAATATCTATTAGAACAAATGTTTTGATTCTTAAAAATAAACATATTTGCCACGCTAAATGTGTATTCTATATATAAAGAGCGTTGTTAATGTTGGTAACAGTTCTAAAGTTTCTGGAATACATTTTAAATGGAAGGTTTTGGTAGCGGGGAGAGGATTCGAACCTCTGACCTTCGGGTTATGAGCCCGACAAGCTACCACTGCTCCACCCCGCGCCATTGTTTAAGAGTATTGATTTATTTCGAAAAAATTACTATTCAAAATACCTACTCTATAAGGTTGAGACCTGTATACTACCAAAGAATCACTAATTGTAAAACCCCAAGTTCGGGAATACATCTTTTCTGCGTCTCTTAACAACAAAAGTTTATATATCAGTGTTTTGATAGTTTAGTCATTAGTTTAAAAATGGCGTCATCTTTTTCCCCGTACTCTGATGAATCTTCCAATTTAAATTGTCTGTCTCTGGAAAATCTTCTCTGAAATGCCCCCCCCTACTTTCCCTTCTTTTTAATCCAAAATCGAGTATTAGCTTAGATACGCAAAAAATATTCTTTAACTCATAATAAATTATATGGCTGTATTCAGTATTTAAACAATCTTCTTTAGATTTCAAAAAATCTAACCCTTCTTGCATCAGCTGTTGGTTTCTAACAATACCCCCGCACTTCCACATCATTTCCTTAATCTGATATTTAAGAACTTGGAATTCGGCCAACTTTTCGGAATTTACTCCATTAAACACCATCCCTACATCCCAATTTTCATTCAAATCATTTTCGTTCTTTCTCACGTAATCCCCACATCTGTACCCAAAAACTAATCCATCCAATAAGGAATTCGACGCCAATCGATTCGCCCCATGAATTCCCAAACAAGCAGATTCTCCGGTAGAATAGAGCCCCTCTATAGATGATTTCCCCCATTCATTCACTTTAATTCCCCCCATCAAAAAATGAGCCGCTGGAGAAACCGGAACAAAGTCTTTGGTTAAATCTATTTTTGCAATCAAGCATCTTCGATAAATATTTGGAAACTTAACAGATAAATCACCAGATATTTGAGTTAAATCCAAATACACGTGATTACTTCCAGATTTAATACATTCTTTTACAATTGCTCTTGAAACAATATCTCTAGGTGCGAGTTCTCGTAAATCATGGTAATTTTTCATAAATCGATTACCTTTTATATTCCTTAAAACAGCGCCTTCTCCGCGAACCGCTTCTGAAATTAAAAATATAGATATCGGCTTTTTATCGCCCGTATATAATGTTGTCGGATGAAACTGTATAAACTCCATATCTTGAATTAAACACCCGGCGTCATATGCTAACGCTATTCCATCCCCAGTTGTTCCTGACGGATTTGTGCTATGACTAAATACTTGTCCACATCCGCCTGTCGCAATTATTGTTGCTTTTGCAGAGAGTCGTTCATATTTGCTTCCTTTTAAAACAACGCACCCGACCGCTTTCTCGTTTTTTATGCATAGATTAACCACCATTGTATTCTGTAAAAACGTTATATTGGGCTCTTTTAAAAGACGAGTTCCCAACGCCCTCTCAATTTCTTTTCCAGTTTCATCCTTTGCATGCAAAATTCGTCGTCTGTGATGAGCGCCTTCTTGTCCAAAATCAAATTGGCTACCTTTTTTATCAAACTCGGCACCAATATCAATCAATTCCTTTACGCGCTCTAGTCCTTCCTCGACTAGTACTTTTACAACTTCGGAATCACATAGCCCCGCACCTGCTTCTAACGTATCCTGATAATGGAGAGATGGCGCATCGGATTTATCTAAGGCTACAGCTATTCCTCCTTGAGCATAATGAGTCGACCCAGACTTTAAGGAATTCTTCGATATCATTACCGTTTTCCCGAATTTTGAAAGACGTAAGGCAGCAGATAATCCAGCGATTCCGCTCCCGATTACAATATAATCATAAATTGTAGATTTCATAATTTGATACTAGTTTACCAAAAACTCTCCAAAATCAAATAGTGTGTATCTGGTAAAAAGACATTTAGTCGACAACCGATTCTTACCGACATATCTACTCGTTCGAAACGACATCCACTCTCCAATAAAAAATACAAGACAATACCCAATATATTTTTTAAAATAGATACTCATGTCATCCAAACAATGTGTAATTGGTCTCGATTTAGGGACCACAGGAGTAAGGTCAATCGCGTTTGACCAAAAAGGCGTTATTATCACTTCAAATTATCAAGAAATTAGACAATCCTATCCTAACCCGGGATGGGTTGAACAGGACCCCCTAAATATTCTTAACGTGACTTTAGAACTTCTTCATAAAACAGCTCAAGATTTAATGGGGTATTCTATTTTAACTGTAGGGATAACAAACCAACGAGAAACAACCGTTTTATGGAACAGTAAAACAGGATTGCCTATTTATCCGGCTATCGTATGGCAAGACATTCGTACAACTAAGTATTGCGCCTCCCTTAAAAAAGAACATTTTTTGCGTGTCAAAGAAAAAACGGGCCTATTTATAGACGCTTATTTTTCTGCTACTAAAATCAAATGGATTCTAGATAACGTTCCTGATGCAAAAAATTGTCTGAATAAAGGCATTTTGAAATTTGGAACTATAGATTCTTGGATTATTTGGAACCTTACAGGAGGAACTATCCATGCAACAGATACAAGCAATGCTTCTCGAACGCTTCTTTTTAACATCAACACCTTAAAATATGACGATTATTTGCTAAATTTATTTGCGATTCCTCCGTCCATACTACCGCAGGTAAAGCCCAGCAACAGCTCTTTTGGGTCAATAAAAAACATATTTTCTAGCCCCGTTACTATCAATGCTGTTTTGGGAGACCAACAGGCCTCCTTCTTCGCCCATTCGTGTGGTCAAACATCTATTATAAAAAATACTTATGGAACAGGACTATTCATGATCTATGGAACAGGAAACATAATTCACCCGTCTGGAAAATTAATTAATACAATTGGTTGGACAACCAATAAAAATACAGAATACGCAGTCGAAGGAAGCGTATTTACAGGGGGTTCGGTAATTCAGTGGCTTAGAGACGAACTCCAAATCATTTCTAGCGCCTCTCAATCTGAACCTATGGCCACCTCCCTTTCAGGAAACAACGGCGTTTATTTTGTTCCAGCATTTTCAGGACTTGGCGCTCCACATTGGGACCCATATGCTAGAGGTGCTATTCTTGGACTAACCCGAGGGACTACGTCAGCACATATAGTTAGAGCAGCTCTTGAGTCAATGGCTTATCAAGCCTTAGATTTATTTAAATCCGTACAGGATGTCAATCCGCGCAATAAAATCGAAAAATTGTGTGTAGACGGAGGCGCCTGCTCAAATGATTTTTTAATGCAGTTTCAGTCTGACATGCTTCAACTCCCTGTCGAAAGACCAGAAATTATAGAAACCACAGCGTTTGGAGTAGCCGGAATGGCTGGAATTTCTTGTGGTTTTTGGGACCCTTCTTCTTTTCGCGACTCAAAAAAGATCTCCCGTGTATTTTATCCAAAAATGTCGCAAGATGAACGAAATTCTTTATATAACAAATGGAAAGAGGCTACAAAAAGGTCTTCGAAATGGGAAACCCCGATAAATTAATATTCGACTTAATTCATTCTCGCCGCCATAACAGATTACAAAACAGATATTCCAATCTAAAATTTTTATCTATTATAGGGGTAGAAATATTTAGACATAAGACAGTATAATTCGGCAGAAATTATGAAAAAAAATCAAACTCACCATCCTATTCTAGTAATAGGAGCTGGAGCTGTTGGCTCAACATTTATAAAGAAAGCAAATTTACTGCCTACCTTATTTCCAACTATCCACTTAGCCAGTCGTACAATCGATAAATGTATAACTCTTTCTAAGAAATGTACGGGCATTCAAATTATCCCTCATCTCTTAGACGCGGATAATTCAAATGACGTTTTACAACTAATCGAAAAAACCAAAGCTCACCTTGTCGTAAATCTTGCTTTGCCTTATCAAGATTTAACAATAATGGATGCCTGCATAAGAGCTAAAGTCAATTATTTAGATACGGCAAATTATGAGCCAAAAGATGAAGCAAAGTTTTGCTATGAATGGCAATGGGCTCTAAATGATTCATTCGTTGCCGCTAATATTCTTGCTTTACTTGGTTGTGGGTTTGATCCGGGTGTCACAAATATATTTTGTAAATACGCGGAAAAACACCTATTTGATACAATAGACATTCTAGACTGTAATGGGGGGGATCATGGCCACCCATTTGCTACAAATTTTAATCCTGAAATTAATATTCGAGAAATCACCCAAAATGGACAATACTATTCAAATAAACAATGGATTAAAACAAAACCAATGGAAATTTCTCGAGTCTTTAACTTTCCTGAAATTGGAAAAAGAAAAGCCTATTTAATGTATCACGAAGAACTTCAATCCTTGGTAAAAAACATCAATGGTCTAAAAGAAATTCGATTTTGGATGACTTTCTCGGACACCTATTTAAATCACTTAACTGTTCTTCAAAATGTAGGTCTAACAAGTATTAAGCCCATTTCTTTCAACGGAAAGTCGATTATTCCACTTGAATTTTTGAAAGAGTGCCTTCCTAACCCATCTTCTCTTTCTGAAAATTATTCGGGAAAAACATGTATTGGGTGTCTAATTTCAGGAACAAAAAATGGAAAACAAAAAAAAATATTTATATACAACACCTGCTCTCACGAAGAAAGTCACAACGAATTAAAGTCACAAGCAGTATCTTATACAACGGCAATCCCTGCGTTACTTGGAGCATCTCTTATATCAAAGGGAATTTGGACTGGATCAGGTACTTTAAATGTCGAAGAAATGGACCCAGATCCATTTATGAAAGAACTGCCTCACCTAGGCCTTCCTTGGAAGATACATAACTATTGATGGTAATTTTAAAATGACAGTAGGTAACCCACTATTACACAAATCTATGGTGTCTTGTAAAAGAAAAAATATTCTATCTCCAGATATATTAAATAAAATATCAACACCTGCCTACGTAATCGACGAATACCTATTAGAAAAAAATCTGAAAATTCTTTCTTATATCCAAAACTCAACTAATTGCAAAATTCTACTCGCACTTAAGGCCTTTTCAACGTCTGCCTGTTTCCCGTTAATTAAAAAATATCTTTCTGGAGTAACGGCAAGTTCTTTAAACGAAGCTAAACTAGGATCAGAGGAATTTGGGAAAAATGTTCATGTTTACGCGCCTGCTTACACACCACAAATTTTTAAGAAGCTACTGAAATATTCAAGTCATATCGTTATGAACTCATTCACTCAATGGAAACGATTAAAACACCTAGCTGTTTTTAGCGAAAATCTTGAAATAGGAATACGAGTAAACCCGCACTATTCAGAGGTGGCAAATGCCAAATATAACCCTTGCTCGACCAATTCCAGATTTGGAGTGAGTTCAGATACTTTAAAAAATGAAAGCCTAGACGGAATTTCAGGATTACATTTTCATGCTTTATGTCAACAACCCTTTGATGTCTTAGAAAGAGTATGGACTCAAATCGAATCGAAATTTGAGAAAGCTCTCTACCAATTACGTTGGGTAAACCTGGGTGGAGGCCATTATTTGACTCATCCAGAGTATGATGTAAAAAAACTCATAACATTTATTAATAAAATTCAAAACAAATTTGATATCTCTGTGTATATGGAGCCAGGAGAGGCTGTAGTATATAACTCTGGATTCTTGGTAACATCAATATTGGATTTGGGCGATATAAATCCTTCATACGCAATAGTAGATGCATCTGCCTCAGCTCACATGCCGGACATTCTCGAAATGCCATATAGACCTACACTACTCAACGAAAGCCCTATGTCCAGTTCTACTTTTAAGTATTCAATAGGTGGTCCAACTTGTTTATCTGGCGATATTATTGGGGATTACTCATTCGAAAAAAAACTGAAAATTGGAGACAAATTAGTACTAACCGATATGGCACAATATACGATTGTCAAAAATACAACATTTAATGGAATAGAGTTGCCCTCTATCCACCTATTAAAAACTGACGGGGAGTTAAAACTCATCAAAAAATTTAATTATGCCGATTTCAAATCTAGAGTTGGGTAATTTCATTTGTTAAACGAATTAAATGGATTCGTTTTAAAAATTTTATGAAGCAAGTCAATTTAACAATACTGGCGAAAGATTAAAAATAGGTTGGATTACTATATCCCTGTCTAGATCCGAAATAAGTAGGAAAAAATTTTCCTACACATTACTACCTGCTCTTTGTCATTTCAGCGATTTTTTGTTTACCCTGAGTCCGCATAGTTACAGCCCATTCCAAGCCAATATAAAACTCATTTTTAACCATTACGTCTGACAGAACCATTTCTCCCAAGTAAACTCCCCACCTTATTTTTAAAAATGTTAAGGATTTCACATCACTCCTCTTAAAAAGGAGCCCTTAAATTATATTTATCCATATCAAGGAAACCGGTTGCACATATGGTATTTTCGTCAACCATACACGAAGAACTTTCTTCAACGGCCCTATCTTGAATTAACGAAGCGTTGAATTATTTATTTGGGGATTTCTTATTGTTTTGGAAATGGAGACCGCCAACATTTATAATTAGAATAAGCGGTAAAAACGTTGCTCCTGGCGAGCGTTACGCCATCTTCAATCTTTAAGATACCTGGTATCACTAGTGTCACAAAGAGTATGGAGGTTTAACTGTAGAAAAAATCTCTCGACCTTCATAACTGGCTAATTTGAAAGAAATGCCGCACAAAGTCCCAATTTTTCTTTTTCAGACCGTCCCATATAATAATATCCTCTACTATCAGAATCTGAATTCTAAAAGAAACTACGATTTCAACAAACCCATCACATCGAAGTACATGCCTAGTTCCCAAATAAAACCAACCGAATCAACCCCCTCGTCATTCTTTTTGTGGCTTCATTCACTCCCTATATGCTTATTTCTTCTATTTATGTTTAAGCACTTGCATCTAATTTTAAAAGAAGTAGAAAACGTTCCACCGCTGGATAAACAATATGTCGCCTCCCGTATAAATCGAATGTACTAAGCTTTCCTCCAAGTTATAATCCTCTGTTTGTCTCATCCATTTCTTTATCTAATTGGTCTAAATCTTGACATAAAAGCCGAAAAGACAGGATTGTCGGGATACCCATTCGGGAAACATTTCCCAGTCCATTTCCAAACTCATATCTTCAGTCATTAGGATCACTCTGACCCCTAATGCTTAATAATTCTTTGCCGAAGACTAAACAGAACATATTTAAATTTGAGAAAATGGAACCCATTTTGTCGGTTACAAAAGCTGGTCAAGACTCATTATTAAAAATACACAGGCTTACTTACAATCCGACCTAAGAAATTGCATTTGTACAAATACGAGAAGCACCTATTTACTCGCGTGTTCAGACGTTTCATTATTTATACTCTCTATTCAACATCACATTAGTGAAAATTATCTAATTCAAATTAACCCTTGTGATCGTGCCATGTATCCACATAACTTATATAATACTCTAGAAGCCACAATCATATTAATTGTATGCTCATTTCCTGAAATTTCTACTAAATCAGCCCCCACAATGGTTTTACCCTGTCTTACAAGTAATTCAATTAAATAAAAAATATGTTCGACCGAAAGACCTCCTGGAACCGGAGTTCCTGTATCCGGACATAAACTAGGCATCAACACGTCTATATCAAAGCTAATATATAATTTTTCTTTACATTGCTCTGTGATTTCAAGGCAAATGTCATGCCATGTGCGACCTCTATACAGTGACGACTTAATTGCCCTATCTGTAAATAACGACACTTTATCGTGATGTTTGGTAGCATATTCCAGCTCTTCTTCAGAAAACGCCCTAGCCCCAACTTGTACCAAATTTAATTCGTCATTTTTTTGGAGACAATTAAAAATGACTGACGCGTGAGACCCCTCAAATCCTTCATAATCTTCCCTCATATCCAAATGCGCATCTAAATGAAGTATCGAAAAGCTCTTGTATTTATTAGAAGTTGCCTTTATAAAAGATTCGGACACGCTATGATCACCACCCAATCCAATAACGAATTTTCCATGTTCAAATAAGCGCTCTATTCGAGATAATACCTCTGAAAAAAACTCCTCAGACTGTGCATTTACATATTTTAAATGAAAAGCATGGGAGTTGATGTCATCGCCATCTTCTAATCCAGAAATTATCTTCTTAGAAACATAGGAAAGTCGGTCATTCCATGCGACCCAGGAAGCTGCTACCTTTTCACAAAATATCCCAGCCTTCCAAATATTGCCCAAGTATTCGTCATATATTTCTATCTGAGAAGATGAAATTTTTAGCGATTCTGGACCCATCGACGTTCCTCTTCTATAACTTGTCGTGACATCCCAAGGAACAGGTAAAATGACAATATTAGAAGCATCAAAGTCACAATCAAGTCCGAAAATGTTAGAGTTACTTAAACTAATATCGCTTGGATTTTTCATATTCTTATTTAATAATTCGCCAAACTTCAAACTTCCCATAAGACTTAGAGTTAATAGTCTCAATTAATGAGTACTCTCCGGTACTGTTTCCTTTTTTGAAATTCGACTCTGGAATAGGTATTCTTGAAACTCCTCCTAAATTACTAGCCATGCTGTTAAATTCAGAGTTGTCATTTAAAATATAAAGACTAGTCCCATTCGGCACATTATCTTTAGATGGTAAATCTGTGCCATATTGGGCCTCATCTTTAAACCAAAACCAAAAATAATGACGATCAACAAATAGATGATCGTATGGCGGTAACACGCTAACTAGGTTTTTCTTTAGCTTACTGTAATCTTCATTACCGCGATTCATCCACAATAAAAAGGCGTTGCCTGACAAACTATATCCGGCGTAAATAAAAAGCAAAAATACTATCCGAGGAAATTTTATCCTCAAACTATCAACAAATAGTCCCATCAGTAATATAACTGCTGGAATTAATAACGTGTAGTATGGCCTTAATAGCGGCTGGAATACTAATAGTAATATTGAAAAATATAGTAACGTAATAAGAGAGAGAAAAAACGCGAACTGATTCCTTCTAAGCTGACAAATACCCCATCCTATAACGACGCATTCAATCCCTACAAGAAGAGCCCTCTTTGCGCCCATCATATACCCCTCGTAAATCCAAGCAATATTTGTAAAAAACCCGTTTAAGACAGATATCCCAGGAATTCTGTCATTTCCGAACACTGCGCCTACCCATTCGACCGGAGCATAGATACTCCAAAATCTAAAATAAAGGATAACTAAAAGTGCGGATGGAAGATGTCCTAAAATAAACGGAACCAGAGACCTTGCTAAGATTCTATTTTTAAAAAGCAGAAACATCCAACCAACCATGAAAGACAAATAGAAAATGATACATATCGGATGGATTAAGGAAAATAACGATAATGAGAGTCCCAACAAAAAAACATGTTTATGTCGTAACAGCCCTACGTATGTAGTCGCAAAAAACAAGGCAAAAAGGCAAAACATGAGCGCTAAACTCTCTGGTCGCACAATTCTATGGGCAATAAACACAATATTAGAGAATACAAAACTTGCTACAGTCCCAACTATTACTATCCGTGACTTAAGTGTTTTGATACACAAGTTGGAAAACAAAAAAACAGAGACTAACCCGAAAAGAATGTTGATTTTTCTAAAGCCATACAAAGTTGATGGAATAAATTTCAAAAGAGGCCCAACCACTCCTGGATAAAGAAAAAACTCTTGCCCGCTATACCCGGTTAAATAATTGAAGAATTTAAAATTGTTAGAAAATGAATAAGCCGTATTCGCGTACATGGGCTCATCATATAAAACAGTGGGAAACAGTTTCAAATTGTAAAGGGATACGATAGAAAAAACTAAAAGAAAAAAGGAAATTAGATACTTTTTAAAACTCTCGTCTGATATTTTGATGACCATCTTCAAAATTTAGCATATATTATGTTTATCAAAAAGAATTTTGTTGCAAAGACAATTAATTCCACACCCAAACAACCAAGTAAAACCGAAAAACCAATTTAACAAATACACTTCACTAAGACTATAATTCTGAGATACATAACAGGATCAACTCTCCTATGAGGTACAAAACATTTCACTACTTGTTACACAGATGTCCCCTACCTTTGCCAAATTTGACGACCGTAATGATATTATGACAATCATATTGTAAAATAAATATCGATTAAATAGGAAAAATAGCCTCGCCACGCAAAAACGCCTTGACAATCAACTCGGGAATTTTGATACTTAACCGGCCAAAACTAAGACACACCTAAAAATCCAAAACATCTTCACCCTTCGAATATTTCTTTTTTCTATAACTAAACCAAAAAAACAAAATAAGCATAGGGTTAGCAGAATGACATAATTAGTCCTCATTGTCCCCTTACATGAAATCACTTAGTCCGAGAGATAAGTCCAAAAGACAAACCTATCCATGTAATGCTTGCCAAGAAACAGAAGCTAATGAAAAGTTCCAAAAAAAGATGCCAGATAATGAAATAAAAACATCTTTAGGGATTTGCACCATAAATTTAGCCAAACGATGGGTTAGTTAGGAAAACAAATATAGGATGTTTCAAATGAACTGACAAAGCTTCGATATCTTTAGTGCTAGTTCCAGCTTTAAAAAGATAAAACAGGGTCTTATGTGGCGGGCCATGTGGGACGATGTAAGAACCTTCTACCTTGAATCGGATGAGAGTTTTAGAGTCCCAAACTATGGCGAAGTATTCGTGATTTGATATTTAAGAACAATTAACATTGCAACTAGCTACGAATTCATCATCAGAACTTTTGGATAAAAATTCTCAAATTTGCTTGCCGGCTTCTATGGGTGTTTTTACTGTATTGGTATCAACAAAGTGTTGGTAGTCAGGTTGGTCTGGAAATTCATCAATTGATTTTGATACGGCACTCTGGAATATGTCCGTTTGAACAGCACCTGGATAAAAAATCCCAACCTTCAGATTTTCATTTTCTTTTTTTAAACAACGGGCGGCCATTAATTGTGCCGCTTTGCCAATACTGTATACACTCCAATGGGACCGAGGGGTTTGCGATGAATAGGATCCAATAAATAAAATGCGTGTTTTGTGTAAACGACATGATAGGGATTGAAGTAGTTTTAGTGGCGCAACTACATCAAGTGCAAAGGCTTGTTCAAGGTCCTCTAATGGAATATTAAGCAATGAAGAAAATGGCCCGGCTTGACCTGCACAAATGACAATGTAATCAATGTTTTTAACGGTGCTATAGTGTTTGTGAATTTGACTGTATGAATTGGGAATGGTCACATCTAATGGTAAGGTTTCAATTAAGTTGTTTTCCTATTTGAGTTTACAAAGGTTGTTTTCTCTCCGAGAAATCCCAAGAACTTGAATTGATTCACGAGCCAAGTCAAGAGACATAGCGCACCCAATTCCTGAACTTGCACCCGTAACAAGGGCATGTTTAGTCATCTATATAGTATAACCTAGATCCCTTTATTCTTTAATAAAAAGTGACAGTTTGCATAGTGAAAAAATGTAATGGCGGAAAGGGTGGGATTCGAACCCACGATGCCATTGCTAACATACACGCGTTCCAGGCGTGCTCCTTAAACCACTCGGACACCTTTCCTAACAAAAAACGACTGCAAAAATTGAAAAACTTAAAAATGAATGCTTTATACTCGGTCCTTAATTTTGGTGGAGGTAACCGGGATCGAACCGATGACCTTCTGCGTGCAAGGCAGACGCTCTCCCAACTGAGCTATACCCCCAAAA
>JABIQV010000026.1 GCA_018699495.1 bacterium
GTTTTGTAGTGGGTTTCATTGCTTTAGTATAGTCTCGATCGGACGTTAAGTTTGTACTTCCACAAGCAATAAGCTCATTATCAGTAGCCATTCCCTCTTTGTCCAATGCAAACTCTTGTCCTGCTGCATTTGTGTTTGCAGCCGGCGCTTCAAAAAACTTTTGAACAGTCTTCGTTGAACCGGACTTATCTGTTCCAAACTTACCGAGAAGAGCTGCAATGTCCATCTTAGAATGTCTTGCAGAAGGAAACATAGAAACAGATCCGGTCGTACCCGCTCCGGCAACAGTAGATGCCCGCGCCTCTCTAGGAGACGTTGCCTTTACTCCCCCTGATTTAGAACTATCATCTCCTTTAGGAGAAGTAATACTTGCCGGCGAAACCGGTCGCCCTACTGAAAATGCCAAGAATATGCCCCCTTTAATAAAAACTACCTTAGTTTAATTTTTCAATTCCAATAACTAAACTATTCCCTAAACTTAAAAAATCTAAACATAAAAAACACAAACGTCACTTTTAATGTTGGAAATAAAACAAAACCACCCGTTCCCTTTCAAAGGGATCCCAGGTATTATAATAAAATGCCATTTATTGATTTAAACGCTTTACAACGTAACGAAAAACTAACGAATCCAGGTGGTCTTTCAAGTTATCTTGGAAATGTATCAGATAAAAAATCATTAGAAATGAAAAACAGCATTGCTGCATTGTTAAAAGATAAACATGGGGTATTAATAACAAATAGCGACAAGGAAAATGAAAAAGGTCATTACATTTATTTAAAAGTAACCCAAAACAAACTCTACCTAGTTGAAACTGTAAAAGATAAAAAACGAAATTTTTTATTCAATATTGAAAAACAAAAACTATACATGAATAATAAAGATTGTGATAAAAAACAAACAGAGTCCTTTTTCAAGAAAATAAATTCAATTGGAAGCAAATTGAAAAAAGATGAACTGCAAATGTTTGACTTAAAAATCGAAGATTCTTAACTATATTTACAAATCAACATTTACCAGAAAATACCAAAAAAATAGAAAATAGAAATTAGAATTTAAAGGAGACTATCTTTTTCAATAAAAGAAAGTAGTTTTCAAAACCTAAATTTCTTTTAATAGATAGCCACCATCTTTTTGATCAACAATTTCAACGCCAAAAGTCGTTTTCAAAACATCTCGAAGCCTATCAGATTCGTCAAAATCTTTATTCTTTTTCGCTTCATTTCTAGATTGGATAATTGCCCGAAGCTCTTCTGTAACAATAATTTCAGATTCCAACTCAACTAAATTTAAGCCAAGTCTTTCTGCTAAAAGAAAAAGCAGTAATCCACCTTTTTTATTTTTATAACAGTAACGGCTCAAATCAAACAAAATAGAAACAGCTTCCGAAAAGTTAAAATCATTGTTCAATGCATCATCAAACCGATTTAAAAACTCAGATAAATCTGAGGACTCAGCAAACTTAGTTTTTAGTCTATTTTGAGGCGCATTCCCACTGGTTTCTGCCCCATTATCTATTTCAGCCGAAATTGGCACCAACATTTTCAATGAATCCACGTTAGCACCAGCCTTAACAGCTTCAGCCAATTTTTGGACAGCCTGTTTACTTTCTTCTAATCCATCTGAAGAAAAATGAATAGGCAACCGATAATGAACCTTCATCAAGAAATATCTTAAAACGACGCCTGGGGTATCTTTCACTATATCCTTGATCGTAAAAAAATTATTTTTAGATTTAGACATTTTCTCATCTTTTATTTTTACAAACCCATTATGCAACCAATAATTAGCTAACGGATGATCCGTATGACACTCTGATTGAGCAATTTCATTTTCATGATGAGGAAAAACCAAGTCTTCGCCACCTGCATGAATATCAATTGTATTTCCCAGTAATTTCTTAACCATAGCTGAACATTCAATATGCCACCCCGGTCGGCCTTTTCCCCAAGGACTTCCCCAAAAAGGTTCTCCTGCTTTCGCTGGCTTCCACAACACAAAATCAAATGGATTCTTTTTGTCTTTACTTACCTCAACACGAGACCCAGCTACCAAATCTTCCAGTTTCTTTTTAGATAATTTCCCATAGTCTTTAAAAGCATCAACTGAAAAACAAATATCGTCTCCCGCTTGATAGGCGACTCCTTTTTCCATTAAATCCTTAATAATAGAAATCATTTCTCGAATATGATCAGTCGCTTTTGGATACGCACTCGCTCTTAAAATATTTAACGCGTCCATATCCTCAAAAAAAGAGGCAATATTCGTTTTCACTAGCGCTTTCCAAGAGGTACCCTTCTCAATTGATCTCTTAATGATTTTGTCATCAATATCTGTAAAATTCTGAATAAACGCCACGTCATAACCCAAATACATTAAATGACGCCTTATCGTATCAAAAACGATGTATGCTCGAGCATGACCAATATGACAATCATCATAAACAGTAACGCCACATAAATAAAAACTAACTTTTTTTGGAACTAACGATTTAAACGGCTCTTTTTTCTTAGAAAGCGTATTATATAAAACTAACTCAGACATGGATTAATTTCCCCTCTGTAGACAATAATTTAAAAATAAACGAACAAAGTTAATTAGAAGAATAGCCATTCTCAAGTCCTGGAAATGTAGCAGATTCAACATCCTTTTTATAAGCACTAATGGCAGATATCGACTTCTCGCCAAAAGTCTCATACTTCTTTAAAAATTTAGGATTAAAGTCTGGGTTAAATCCTAACAAATCTAAGGTCACTAAAACTTGCCCATCACAATCACCACCGGCCCCGATACCAATTGTTAAACAATCAACAGAGTCCGTAATCAACATCGCAAGATCTGAGGGAACCAACTCTAAAACAATGGCAAAACAGCCAGCATCTTCAAGTTTTTTTGCCATATCTATCAAATAATCAGACTGTTTACTATCTCGTCCCTGGATTTTATATCCACCTATTTGATGAATAGCCTGAGGTGTAAACCCCAAGTGACCCACCACCGGAATTCCCATCCCAACAATAGCTTTAGCAGTATCCACACAATCAGGCCCTACAACCTCAAGCTTTACACCATGGGCGCCACCTTCTTTAATCAATCGCCCAGCATTTCGCTTAGCCTCTTCAAGAGATACCGTATAACTCAAAAAAGGCATGTCCGCCACAACAAACGGACCATCATTCCCTCTCATAACGGCCTTTGTGTGATAAACCATTTCATCAACTGTTACAGGAATCGTAGATTCATATCCCGAGAATGACTGACCAAGAGAATCTCCAACTAAAATCATGTCGATATCTGACTGACTAATTAAACGCGCTGTCAGACAGTCATACGCCGTTAACATCGTTACTTTCTTTTGTCGTTTTTGCTGAATTAAATTAGGAACTCGTTTCTGCATCTTTTTTGTCCACTTCTTTGTTTTTTATCACGTTTAATCCAAACCAATCTTTAAACGCCATTGGCGACCTATCTTTATATAAACTAAACAACCGCGTCTCTAATGCTTCTCGAGTAATATACCGAGTCAATTGTCCATTTTCTGCTATCGAAATAACCCCTGATTCTTCAGAAACAATTAAAATAAGAGAATCCGATTGCTCTGACAATCCCAATGCGGCACGATGTCGTGTTCCTAACCGTCGATCACTAATCTTCGTCTCTGTTAATGGCAACAAACAACCCGCCGCCGCGATCTTATTTTCCCGAATAATAACAGCTCCATCGTGGGTAGGGTTATTCTGCCAAAACAAAGCAACTAACAAATCAGAGGTTATCGACCCATTAACAGGAACTCCCGATTCCAAATATTCAGAAAGATTCGTCGACGACTCAATAACAATAAGGGCTCCTATTTTCTCTTTAGACAAATGATCGATTGCCTTAAGAAGTTGTCGAATAATTACAACACCGCTACCTTCCCCCTGTCGAATTAATGGAGTAAATAATTTTCCAGTACCCAACCGTTCAAGAAATCGTCTCAATTCTGGCTGAAAAATAATAATCAACAAAAGAATAAAAACTGTAGATAACTTCTCCATCAGCCAATTCAATGTCGTTAATTGTAATATTGCACTTAAAAAATAAACCAAAAAGACGATCAATAGACCTCTCACCAATTTGTAAACGTAAGTATTTTTAATCCAAACCAAGGTTCCAAAAATTAGCAAATAGACTAAAACTAAATCTAAAATATTTTTTGGAGTAAAATACTTAATAATAGACCAGTTTCCAAGCATGAATTTATACGACGTCCAGATTCACTAAGTCTTGAAAAGTCTCTCTTTTAACTAAGTAGCGAGCAGCTCCATCTTTGACAACTACCATTGCAGGTCTACAAAATCGATTATAATTAGAAGCCATCGAATAGTTATAAGCCCCAGTTCCGTATACAACTAAAACATCGCCAACCTCAGCATCTGGAAGAGATATTCCATTAGCCAAAATATCACCCGATTCACAAAATTTTCCTGCAATAGAAAACGTATCCGTAGTTGGTTTATCCGCTTTATTCGCCAGCCCAAACGTATACTCCGCTTGATACATTATAGGTCGTGGATTATCGGCCATTCCGCCATCAATAAAAACATAATTTTTAACATTTTCAATTCGTTTCACCGTGCCTATTTTATATGCCGTGATTCCCGCAGTCCCTACAATAGAACGCCCAGGTTCTAACATTAGTAAAGGCAATTCTAAATTTTCTCGTTCACAGGCTGCTTTCAATTTTGAACATAATCGTGTGACAAAATCACTAACGGCAGGAGGGTCATCAGATTCAACATACTGAATACCAATTCCACCACCGCAGTTAATTTCTGGAACGTCGATACCTAATTCAGATTTAATTAATGCTACTTTTTCGATCATTAAACTTGCCAAATCTTCAAACGGGTTAACGTCAAATATTTGAGACCCAATATGACTATGAATTCCCAAAAAGTCTAACTTATCATCACTAACAATTAACTTAGCTATTTTAATTAAATCATTTTTATCAATTCCAAACTTTGAATCAATTTGGCCTGTTTTAATATACTCATGGGTATGAGCCTCGATTTCAGGTTTAATACGAATCATAAGCCGAGCTTTTTTACCCAAACGAGCCGTAACCTGCTTAACATTTTCCAATTCCTGTTCATTATCTAAAATAATACGAACGTTGTTTTCAACAGCAATTTCCAATTCTTCGATCGACTTGTTGTTACCATGAAAAATGATGTTTAAAGGGTTCATTTTACTTCTAAGTGCCGTAAACAATTCTCCTCCAGAAACGACATCAACACCTAAACCTTGGTCCGCCAAAATATTTAAAAGTCCAACATTCAAGCAAGCTTTCCCTGCAAAAACAACTAATGACTTCGGATAATTCTTTGAGAGCGCCTGCAAATAATCTTGGCAATTTTTCTCAACTGTATCCTGATCTAATATATATAATGGCGTTCCGAATTCATCGACTAAGTCAGTGACTTTTTTGCCTCCAATAATCAACTGTCCGTCTAAATCAATTTTTTCTGATACTGGTTTAATTCCCATACAACATTTCCACCTTTAACTCTTTTTTTTACTACCTATTTTTTTGCTAAATTCCGTCTAGTTCATAACTGGGAACTTCGCGATCTAAAATTAAAATACCATTCAAATGATCAACTTCATGTTGCAGAATTCGAGCCATAAGACCCTTTTCCTTAATTTCAACAACTTTCCCAAGCTCATTCTGAGCCGTCATTTTAACCGACACAGACCGTTCAACATGAACCTGTCTATTGGGAATACTCAAACACCCTTCTTCCCCGATTTCTTTTTTATCCGAAAAAAAATCAATAACAGGATTAATAATAACCATTTTTTTCCGCTTGTACTTAAGAACAAATATTTTTTCGAGAATACCCACTTGAGGACCCGCAAGGCCAAGCCCTGAATTCGCCTTCATCGTCTCAAACATATCAGAAATTAAACTTTTTAACCGCTCATCAAAAACGATAATTTTTTCGGTCTGTTGTTTTAATATTGGATTCGGATATTGAACCACTACTAAACGTGCCATAACTTAAACCCTTTCATATTTCGACATAAAAGAAGACGTTGTCTTTAAATTTTCTAAGCGCCATATTTAAACAACAACTATTATATTATTGTTCAAAGTTGCCGGTATTATAAACGAAAGCATCAATTTTTTTTAGCCAAAATATTAGAGATCCATGACAGACTCTTAAAGTTTACTAGGATGACAAAAAAAACTGAGTATGATACATTAAAAAATTACGTTAAATAAACATGAAAAAAACTTATTTAGTTTAAGCGTCACAGACACTATTTTGGAGGAAACAATGGCAACTATCGGAAACAAAGAAAAAACAGAAATTATCGAAACACATCGTATTCACAATAAAGATACGGGATCATCAGAAGTTCAAATCGCAATATTAACTGAGCGAATTAATCATTTGATTGAGCATTTAAAAAGAAATAAAAAAGATCATCACACGAGACGAGGTCTTTTAAAATTAGTAGGACGACGACGAAAATTCGAAGCTTACCTAAAACGAACGAACAGAGAAAGTTACGTTGCTCTAGCTACGAAATTAAAACTTAAAATAAAAGACTAACTAAAAAATAAGGGCTTGTTTCAAACGCTTTCTATTTTATTATCTTTGAATATGTAAAAATAATTTTTACCATAAATTACAACAGAAATAATAAATTTAGACCGTTCGAGACAAAGCCCGAATTTTCGCAATTGGCATTCAACCTGTTAACCCATATACTGTAAAAATAAACATAGATCTAAAGCCGTATCAAACTAAATAAGCGGCTTTAATTGAAAGGAAACCAAAATAATTATGTTAAACAACCCCACTACTACTAAATTGGACATGCAAGGAAAAGACTTATCTCTTACGTCCGGCAAATTAGCTAAACAAGCAAATGGCGCCGTCGTTGTTCAGTACGGAAACACTGTTATGCTTGCAACCGCAGTCATGTCAAAAAAACCAAAAGAAGGCATCGATTTTTTACCATTGACTGTTGAATTCTCAGAAAAAATGTATTCAGCTGGTAAATTTCCAGGCGGATTTTTTAAAAGAGAAGCGCGTCCATCAACAAAGGCCACATTACTTGCAAGACTTATCGACAGACCTATTCGTCCATGTTTCCCAAAAGGAATGCACAACGAACTTCAAGTCATCATCACTCTTTTATCATACGACCCAACAGTAAATCATGAACCACTTTGCATTACAGCAGCATCCGCCGCACTTGCAGTATCAGACATTCCATTTGCTAATGCTGTCGCAGGTGCAACCGTTGGACTTATAGATGGAACATTAATTCTAAATCCAACAAACAAACAACTCGAAACGAGTGATTTAGATATCGTAGTTGCTGGTTCTAAAGACGCCATATTAATGGTTGAAGCTGGTGCAAACGAAGTAAGTGAATCCACTATATTAGAAGCAATTCAATTAGCTCACACATCTATAAAAGCTCAAATCGAATTACAAGAATCACTCGTAGCAAAAATTGGAAAACCAAAATTGCCGGCTCCTGAAGTAAATGAAAACGAAGAGCTAAAAAACAAAATTCAATCCTTCTTAGGAACCTCTATTGAAGACAACCTTCAAGACGGAAACAAAGACGAAACAGATGCATTTCTTAATCAACGACAAGCAGATGTTGTTGAAGAACTTCTAAACGAAGACGGAAGCAACGAAGGTGAAATAAAATCACTTTTTGGAACAATCAAAAAAGAAAAAATTAGACACGCAATTATATCTAATAAAATTAGACCTGATGGACGAAAAGTTGATGAAATTCGTCAAATCGAAATTGAAGTGGACTCTCTCCCATCGGTACATGGTTCTTCCGTATTTACTCGAGGTGAAACTCAAAGTCTTGGCGTCCTAACGCTAGGAACAGAATCAGATGAACAAATCATTGATGGCGTAGCAGAAAGTGCGAAAAAACGATTTATTCTACATTACAATTTCCCTGCGTTTTCTGTAGGTGAATGTGGCCGACCAGGTACAAGTAGACGAGAATTAGGCCACGGTGCATTAGCAGAACGCGCATTACAACCTGTTATTCCTAACTACGAAACATTCCCTTACACCATACGACTTGTTTCTGAAATTTTAGAATCTAATGGGTCTTCGTCAATGGCGACAGTTTGTTCTGGAGCTCTTGCTATGATGGACGGTGGAGTTCCAATTAAAGCACCAGTAGCTGGAATTGCTATGGGTCTGCTAATTGAAGGAAGCGACTATACAATTCTTTCTGATATTCAAGGACTCGAAGACCATTATGGAGACATGGATTTTAAAGTAGCGGGAACACGTAAAGGAATTACAGCATTACAACTTGATATTAAAGTGAGCGGATTATCTAACGAAATCTTAGAAAACGCTCTTGAGCAAGCGCATAAAGGACGTCAACACATCCTTGATAATATGAACACAGCAATAGAACAACCAAGAGACGGATTATCAGAAAACGCACCTAGAATAGAGTCTATTACTATTGACCCAAGTAAAATTGGAATCGTAATCGGACCCGGTGGAAAAATGATTAGAAAAATTGAAGAAGATTCTAAGGCAACAGTGTCTATTGGAGATGACGGTGAAGGAAAAATCAGTATTTCTGGTCTTTCTGCTGAATCTATCAATATCGCAAAAAGTATCATCATCGGTTTAACAAAAGAAGTTGAAACCGGCGAAGAATATGCTGGAAAAGTAACCAAAATTCTTAATTTTGGTGCTTTTGTAGAAATCCTTCCTGGAAAAGAAGGGTTAATTCATATTTCAGAACTAACAAAACAACGACTAAACAACGTTGAAGACGTTTTGAAAATTGGGGATACATTTCCAGTTATTGTAAAAAATGTAGACCAACAAAACAGAATTAATTTAGCCCCTAAAAATTTATTTGATTCATAAGTATTAACCAGACTCTTTAATTATATAAATTAGTTAACAAAAGGCTGAGGATTTTCCTCAGCCTTTTTTATTACCCCTATTCCAAAAAAGGTAAGTCTCCCCTTCCAAAAAAAAATCCTTATTACTAAATCAAGCTATACATAGTTCTCTTGAAAACGAACCACCCCCACCAAGAGATCTTTTCCGAACTCGAATTTTTCGGTAAACTATATAAAATATCAACCAAAATTTAAAAAATATTGATACGGAGGCCACATTTATGAATAAAAAAATTAGCTTACTTCTACTGTGCATCACATCGGCAATACTAGCCTCAGGTTTTTTCAACACAACACCTGATGACGCTATTGCTAAAGTAAACAAATCATTTATTACCAATTCAGACCTAGAAACTAAAATTATTCAGCTTGCTCCTCAAAATCAGGACGTCCTGAAATCAAAAGAAGCCAAAGTGCAGCTTCTTGACCAAATAATTAAGGAGAAACTTCTTTTACTTGCCGCAAAAAAAGAAGGAATTTCTAAAACAGATGACTACAAAAAACTAATTGAAAAAGCAAAAAACCAAATTCTTATTGGACTCATTATCGACGAAAAAATTAATAAAAATATTTCAGTAACTGAAGACGATTTAAAAAATTATTATAAAAGTAACCCTAACTTATTTAAAGAAACAGAAATGCGCCTTATTCGACATATCTTAGTTGAAAAACAAGCAAGTGCAGAAGGAATTAAAAAGGAAATTGATAATGGCGGATCTTTTTCAGACTTTGCAAAACAATATTCTCAGGATCCATCAAGTAGAAAAAAAGGAGGATCTCTAGGGTGGTTCAGTCAGGACCAACTTTCCCCTGATTTTGCAGCGGTTGCTTTTGGACTAAACAAAGCAGGCGATGTTTCAAAAGTTATTGCTACAGACGCTGGATTCCACATAATATTAATCGAAGACATAAAAATAAGACCGGCTCTCACGTTTAAAGATGTCTCTCAACAACTGGACCCTATTGTAAAAAACCTAAAACAACGAGAATTAACAAGTGAATTTTTAACCTCTCTAAAAAACAGATTTCCAGTTGAACGATACATCAAAAATATAAAAGACTAAAAAATATAAACACTGATGACCACGAGCTCTAGTATTAAAAGTTACGCAAAACTTAATCTAGGGCTCCAAGTCTTTCCAAAAAATTCATCTGGCTTACATCCCATCCAATCAATTTTTCAAGAAATTTCTCTATATGACACAATTACAGTTAAAAAAAGTGATACCCCTACCTGTACGATTACATGTTCCAAAGAAAGCTTAGCAACAACCAATAATCTAATTGTGTCCGCCTTTAACGCATTCAATCCCACCTTTGGACTATGTGTCCATCTTGAAAAAAATATCCCCTTAGGCGCCGGATTAGGTGGTGGCAGTAGTAATGCAGCTGTCATTCTAAATTGGTTAAATGCCATTGAAAAAAAATATACCGATAAAACACTAAATGACATTGCTTACGCTCTCGGGTCAGATGTTCCTTATTTTTTAAATGGAGGAAGAGCCAACGTAACAGGTACAGGAAATGTCATAGATCCCCTAAAACACGTTGACCAACACTTTGTCATTATTTACCCAAGCATACATTCGGATACTGGTTTGGTGTATAACGAATTCGATACCTTCGAAAAAACTAAAATAAAAACATCAAAAACACTTTTTAATGACCTCAAAAAGCCTGCCTTTAACTTGTACCCAAAACTAAAAACAATAGAAACAACGATACAATCCCTTATCACAAACGATGTATTTATGTCTGGAAGTGGATCCACACTTTACATCACAGACCCATCAGAAGAAAAATGTAAACTTAATGCAAAAAAACTAAAAAGTTTATTTCCTGACTTTTATATCGAACATGTCAAAGCATTATCGAAAAGATAACTAAATGACTCTAACAAAAAAAACACCCGTTATAGCTATAGAGTTGCCCACAACAATAAACACTAAAATACCCAATTTAAATTGGGCTAGCTATATGTGATAATCTGGGGAATGATGATTATAGAAACCTATTCGGGACTAAAGATGCTGCATTTATTAATATCAGGTAAGGTACAAGGCGTGTTTTTTAGAGTTACTGCCAAACAAATAGCCGATAAACATAATGTTACAGGATGGATTCGAAACACATCCTCAGGGGACGTAGATGTCTATGTTGTTGGGCATGAAACAAATGTCACAGCTTTATTAAACTGGTGCCATAAAGGACCCTCCTATGCAAACGTAACAAAAGTGACCCGCGTTCCCTTAACTCAAACTGAAAAACAAACACTTTATAACACATACACAGGTAACAAAACAGGCGCAACCAATACGTCGTTATTTGAAATCA
This sequence comes from bacterium, assembly GCA_018699495.1. Lineage (GTDB taxonomy): Bacteria > Margulisbacteria > Marinamargulisbacteria > JABIPA01 > JABIPA01 > JABIPA01. Next base: position 11,304 of record JABIQV010000026.1, read on the forward strand.
AAAGGACCCTTTAAATGATTCAAAATTTAAAAAAATTTATCGAACACAATAAGTTCAACCTATTCCTAATCGACGCAGCCGGTGTCTTATATACTGACGCTGGTGCAATACCTGGAGCCCCCGAAGCCGTCGACTTTCTAAAGTCGAAGGGTCCAGTGTACATTGTGACAAATAATTCTTACCAAACCCCTTCCGCAATCGCCAAACGGTTTTCTGAATCGAAGTTCAATATCGACGCGAAACAAATTCTAACCCCAGGGCTTGGTATACAGTACGATGAGTCTATAAAATCAATGATTAGCAATAAAAATGTCTACGTATACGGACGTGAATTTTCGTTACCCTATTTCGACAATTCCAACTGTGCAAAAATAGTACCCACTCTCGATGACGCAGATGTTATTGCCATGATGTCTACCTATAAACCAGATAACATCAACCCATTTAACGATCTAAAAAATCATATACTGAAGAACCCAAGCAAACAGATATTCTGCTGTAATCCCGACATACACGTCGTAACTCACGAAAATGTCAAAAAACCAGTTATTGGGTATTACGCAAAAAAACTCCAAAATGAAACACACACACCAGTGCTTTTTTTCGGAAAACCATTTGAAAACTTCTCAAAAATGGTTAAACAAATCATCGAAAAAGAAGGTCCCAGACTATCCTTAAAAACATGTTTTTTTGACGACAACCTCGAAAATGTAACCGATATGAGTCAACACATCGGAATTTCGGGAGCATGCATTACAGATACTGGCCTTTCTCAACATATTTCAAAAAGTTTAAATTCTAAAAATCCAGCCGCAACAGACACACAACCCAACTCACAAATATATTTTGTTTCAAAGTTGTCAATTTAGGGAATATACCTTGCATTATCATCCAATTCTGGATAAGATTTATTGCACTTAAAACACTAACGGAGGATTTAATGGGCAGTTTAATTAAAAAAAGAAGAAAAAAAATGCGTAAACATAAGTACAAAAAGTACGGAAAACGCATGAAATCAACCAAAAAATAGTCTCACTTGATTAGACCCCCAGCTGTAAATGGCCATTTTTATCCTAAAGATGGACTTGCTTTATCTAACCAAATTCAAGATTTTCTAGATGTTGTTGATTATTCAGATTTAAAAGCTGAAACCATTAACCCTATCAAAGGATTAATCTCTCCTCATGCTGGTTATTCTTATTCGGGATTAACTGCGGCTCATGGATTCAAAGCAATAGAAGGGCAATCCATAGAAACAGCAATTATTCTTGGCCCAAGTCATTACGTCAGCTTTGAAGGCGTATCAATATTTGATGGATCATTTTATGAAACCCCTTTGGGGTTAATTCCCATTGAAACAGCATTAGCTCAAGAGTTAATTTTTAGCTCCCCAAATTATAACTTCTTCAAAAAAGCTCATGAAAAAGAACATTCTATCGAAGTACAACTTCCATTTTTACAGACATTAGGAATTCCAAATATATTATCTGTCATCATGGGTTCCGAAAATCCTAACCCTAAAGCACTTGCAGACTCAATTATTGAACATGCGGACCCTGAAAAAACGATTATCATTGCTTCATCAGATTTCTCTCATTTTTATGACACTCAAACTGCTCAAAAAATGGACACACTGGCTCTAGAGACCATCAAGAGTAAGGACATAGAACAATTAGTAAAATTATCTGAACAAAAAAAAATCGAGATGTGTGGCCTTCACCCTATCATCACTCTGCTTCTAATAATGGCAGATTGGAACATCACTAACCAAAAAATCTTGCATTCTACAAACTCAGGAAACGTGTCTGGCGACACATCTCGTGTAGTAGGGTATAATTCTGTAGCTTTTTACTAAACAATATTATGAATACTATAAATGAAGACCCGTTTGAATATAATATGTCATCTATGGAGAATGAATTTGATTCGTTCAACAGCGTTGAGTTCAACCAAGAAATTGGGGAGGCTATCGACGACATAAACACGATACACACTACGTACGATTCAGATAACGTATCGGCTCAAGAAACGACCAAATCCGAACCTATAAGAGATCCCTATTTAGACATTCCAGAAACGGTAACTCCTGACTTTACAAAACCAGCTAATATTGAACCTGAAAAAACGATACTATCTGAGTCTATAATCGAACGCGAATTTGACTCTCCAAACATGGAAAAACGAGATTTTACAAAACCAAAATACATAAAACCTGATGAACCAAATGAATCCAATTTCACACAACAAAACCATACTGAGCCCGAAGAAGATAATTTTCGAAATAATGAGCCATATGACGCGCTCTCAATTGAATTACAACCTCGAGATAAAACAGAATTAATTGACTTAGCAAGATATGCGATTTCTGAACGTCTATCCCACCAACGAATTGAACTTAAAACATCAGATTCTCCTAACTTACAACAACTATGTGGAGCATTCGTTACGTTAAAAAGACTGGGTCATTTAAGAGGCTGTATTGGACGAATTTTTGGTAAACTACCAATTTACGAAACGATTCAAAAAATGGCCATTCAAGCTGGTTTTTACGACACCCGATTTAGCCCACTCACAAAAGAAGAATGGCCTCTAATCGATATCGAAATTTCAATATTAACGCCATTGAAACATATTTCATCAATTGATGAAATAGAAGTTGGAAAACACGGACTATTTATTCAAAAAGAGCTTTCTTCTGGGGTTTTTCTACCTCAAGTCGCAACTGAACAAGAATGGGATATAGACGCACTTCTAGAAAACATCTGTTTCAAAGCAAAATTACCAATTTTTGCATGGAAAAGTGCTGATTTATTTACATTTGAATCGATAGTAATCCATAGCGACTAACTCACTCAGATTACCCTATTCCAACGAATTTACCTAAAAAAAAAATGTTGACTAGAACCACCTTATCCACACCTATTCACATAGGTTCGTCGGCATATTACCTGCCTCTACTTAACGTTCCATTCCCAGATTTATATAAATGTCTAGTCAATGTGTACTTAAGTTAATGTCTACCCCTACCCTTTTTTAGAGTTTTGAATTTCCCAGCACTTAATCATTACCATCATAGATGTTATAAAATTAAAACAAGCCACAATAAACCCAGGAAAACCGTCGCGTATTCCCTTAAAATGAAACAAGGTCTGAGTAAACATACCGAATGACCGACTAAACACGCCCCATCTCGTCAATTTAAATGGTGGATTGGCTCCATAAGAATCCGCTTCTAGCTGAGTATAGTGATTCATTTTCTCCAAATAAGACCCAATACCTGTACACGTTTGATGTAAAATAACCGCCTTAGGGTTCCAGTCCAAATGAGCCAGTTTACCCGTTGTTTGCATTCGTTCGTGCACAATCTTTTCTTCAAACTGAAGGGTATCGGCTTTGATTAATCGACTCTGATAATCGGGATACCATCCACAATGTTCTATCCAATGACCTAACACAAAATTTTTCCGAGGAATTTCCAATAAGTCCCCAGTATTGCCCTCAGAAAATTTCAAAATTTCTTGTTCCAATTCTGGAGTTATTTTTTCATCTGCATCCAAATAAAATATCCAATCTGTATCTAACTTAGATACGCCAAACTGACGTTGTTCCAAAAAATTTGTAAACGGTCGTTCATAAAAGTCTACTCCATAAGACTGACAAATTTCTTTCGTCCTATCCGTCGAACAAGAATCCACGACGACAATTTTACTAAAAATTCGACAACTTTTGAGACACTCGTCTATAAAAATTTCCTCGTTTTTCGTCAAAATAAAAACACCAATAGAACCAGCTCTGCCTTCATTCATCATCGTCATTACTTCCTCCTAAAGACATATAATATAAATCCAATTGCTCGATAAATTGTGTACTACTAAAGACTGAACGAAATCGTTCATAGCCTTTAGCAGAAAACCTCGCTCTTAATTGTTTATCGTTTGCCAACACTTGTATAGCAGTCTTCCATTCATCAGGATCTCTCGCAGACACTAAAAATCCAGTTTCTTTATCTATAATAATCTCTGCCAATCCTCCGACATCAGAGGCTACCACTGGTTTCTTCATTGCCATGGCCTCAATAGCGACCAAACCAAAAGGTTCATTTTCTGAAGGGATCAACACGACATCCATTGCCTGAACAACAGACGAAACAGCGTCGACCCGTCCCGTAAACAGAACCCTATCGTCCAGTCTGTGTGCTTTTATAAAGGCTTTAATCCGTTGTTCATACCCACTATCTTTCGCAGCATGAAAATCGCCCATA
>JABIQV010000027.1 GCA_018699495.1 bacterium
CCTGAAGGAGGAATTGGAATCGGTACAAGTGATCCTATAGCAGCTCTTCATGTATATGGAACGCCCAACGTCGTCGCCAACAATTTTCATACCTATCCACGTCCAAATTCACTCGACCTTTATCCTGTCGAACATCTCGTTTATCTAGAAAATACAACGAGCGAGAACGCTTATTCCGGAGACCTATTAACGTCAGGATATTCTGTCACAACAGCAATTTTAGCAATTCAACATGACGGCTATGGCCTAACAACATTTCCACCTCATACATCAAACTTTATTACATTTTTTACGGGAACAGAAGCCGACCCTACGCCACTTGGATCAATAGAAGGTAGTTACGACTCTGACACAAACATTGACGGAGGTGTTACATTTTCTTCTGGCGCTGCCGACTATGCAGAGTATATCGAAAAATTAAACGAGGCAGAAACAATGGAAAGCGGAGACATAATTGGAATCTTTAATGGAAAAGCAACTAAAAAAACAAACCAATCACAGCATTACATGATTGTAAGTTCGTCCCCAATTATAGCTGGAAACTGGCAAGGAAATAATTCTAACCTTGTCTTAACAGCATTTTTAGGCCAAGTCCCAATAAAAATCAAAGGCCAAATTAAAGCTGGAGATTATATCATTCCGTCTGGGAAAAATGATGGTTACGGAATCGGAATCAGTCCCAACAAAATCAGCAAGGATAATGTCGATAAAATAGTGGCAAGATCTTGGGAAACGTCACAAACCTTCGGCAGAAAAAAAGTAAATGCTGTTGTTGGCTTCCCTTTTGGAAAACTTGTCTTAGCTGAATCAATAAAAAAACTAACCCTTCTCGAAGAAAAACAACGGGTTCTTAACTTAACGGGTTCTCAAAAAATAGACGCATTAAAAACTAAAATTAACCGACGACAAATCATCATCGACAAAATAAAAACCGATATTGATAACTTAAGTTCTAAATTTAATTAAAGTATAAACCGTGCTAACTGAATTAGTGGGTATGAAAAAATTCTCACGATTGGCGATAAGATATCGAACGTTGCTAATAAAAAAATAACTAAAAATCCATACCTTTCAAATCCATATAATTTTAACTGATAGTTCCTATTTAAAAAAAAGGAAAGAATTCTAGACCCGTCTAAAGGAGGGATAGGCAACAAATTAAACACAGCCAAATAAATATTAAGTTGAAAAAAATAGGAGACACCATTTGTTAACGCTCGATAGGTTTGAGCGTTAACCTCAAAAAAACCATTATCCAACAACATTGAATACGCAACCACCGACACAAACCCAATAAAAATATTAGAAACAGGACCTGCAACTGCGACCAACATCATATCTCTGACAGGTTTCTTAAAATTAGAGATATCCACAGGAACAGGCTTTGCCCAGCCCAATAAAAAAGTCGCCCCCGACAACATTAACAAACCAGGAATCAAAACAGACCCCATAGGGTCTAAATGCTTCATAGGATTAAAGGATAACCGCCCGCGATCCTCTGCCGTCGAATCTCCCAGATACAAGGCCACATAACCATGAGCTAACTCATGAATAACTACCGAAAAAATCAAATAAACAAATGGAATAACTATCATGACCGTGGATGTGATTTTAAATAACTTTCCCTATCTTTATCAAGAGACAAATTTGTATAAACTTGAGTTGATTTAATATCAGAATGACCCAAAAATTCCTGAACGCTCCTAATATCCCCACTTTTATTTAATAAATGAGTGGCAATACTATGCCTTAAAACATGAGGTGATAGTAGAATCCCAATTCGTTTTCCGTACTTCCTCAATAATTGAAAAACCGATTGTCGAGACAATGCTTTTCCCGACTTACTCAAAAACACTAAATCAGGACTATTTTTTCTACAACTACTCATTCTATCCCCCAAAAGATAGTTCGAAAGAAAACAAGCTGCATTTTTACTCAAAGGAACAACACGCTCTTTACGTCCCTTTCCAACAATTCTAATAAAGTCTTGCCCCACAATATGACTAAGTCTCAAATTGATAACTTCACTTACTCTTAACCCCCCACTATACAAAACCCATATCAAGGCGCTATCCCTCAAATAAAATAAATCATCCTCAGAAATAGATTGAATAAGTTCTCTAAATTCAAGTTCCTTTAAAACTAAAGGTAACCTCTGTGCCTTTTTAATCGTCATAAAACTTCCCGACAAATCAGATTTTATTAAAGACTCTTCTTTCAGATACAAGTAGTACATTTTTAAAGACGTGAGATACCTCGCTATAGAAGAAGACGAATAAGCTGCCTTCTCCAAATCAAAATAATAAGAAGAAATAGAAGAATCCGTTATATCCAGGTACAAAGAAAAATATAGGTTCAAATCACGACCATAAGACGTAATAGTATTCGTCGCTAATCCCTTTTCAATAGACAAATATCTATAATAATCATCTAAAAATCGCTTCATAAACAGTCTAATTTAGATAAAATTATTCAACCCCAAATAGAATGCTAAAACTGTTTTAGCATCTTTAATGCTATTATTTTTTATAAGGTCTCGAAGTTTATCAACGGATAAAATTTTAACGGCTACCCGTTCATCGTCATCTAAATCCTGACTTCCAGGAATAAGATTTCTCGCAATATACACATGATAGACTTCATTACAAAACCCTGGAGTAGGATAATACTCACCCAAACTCGTCCAGGACATCGCACGATACCCTGTTTCCTCCCTTAACTCTCGCTTTGCTGCGTCAAGCGGGTCTTCATTTTCATTTATTAACCCAGCAGGAATTTCCAATAATGTTTTTTCAAATACCTTCCTATATTGCGACACTAATATTATTTCTTTTTCATTTAATAGCGGTAAAATAACGACAGCAGGCGCATGAGAAACTAATTCTCGGGTAGACATAGTTCCATCAGGCAACACAACCGTATCTTTACGAAGTTCAACAATTTTACCTGAATATATTAAGTCTGACTCAACGGTTATCTCTTCATTATTAAGCATAATTATACAATCGTACCTATTAAATTTATAAATTGTCAAAAATTTAGTTTTACTAATTGGAAATTTAAATTAAACTAATTCAAGTATTAATTATGAATAAACAAACTAAAATTCTTATTACAGGCGGCGCAGGTTTTATAGGTAGCCACCTGTGTGCCCAACTTATTAGAGACGGGCATTACGTCATATGCTTAGATAATCTATTTACAGGATCAAAAACAAACATTGCACACTTATTAAATAACCCAAATTTTGAATTCATAAGGCATGATATAACATCGCCAATTTTACTCGAGGTAGACGAAATCTATAATCTCGCATGCCCAGCATCTCCAATTCAATACCAACTCAACCCCGTCAAAACAATTAAAACATCTATATTAGGTGCAATTCATGTTCTTGGCATAGCAAAACGAGTGCACGCAAAAGTTTTACAAGCGTCCACTTCTGAAATTTATGGCGACCCGTTAGTTCATCCTCAAACCGAATCCTATTGGGGAAATGTGAACCCTATAGGAGAAAGAAGTTGTTATGATGAAGGAAAACGAGTCGCCGAAACACTTTTTTTTGACTACCACAGACAAAACAACGTTGAAATAAAGGTAGCTCGAATATTTAATACATATGGTCCAAACATGGCCAAAAACGATGGACGAGTCGTGAGTAATTTCATCACACAGGCACTAGAAGACCGTCCCCTAACAATATATGGGGATGGTTCCCAAACACGTTCCTTTTGCTACATAGATGACCTTATAACCGTTTTAATAAAATTTATGAACACAACAGATAAGTCATTTACTGGACCTCTCAATATTGGAAACCCCAAAGAATTCACTATCTTAGATCTAGCTGAAAAAATCATTAAAATGACCAACTCAAAATCTCCAATCAAATTTGAAGTTCTTCCTTCAGACGATCCAAAAATTAGAAAACCGTCGATAGATCTTGCAAGAAAACGCCTAAATTGGTCACCAAAAATTGAATTAACAGAGGGCCTAGAAAAGACAATTTCGTACTTTACACGTAGGCTTCGAATAGAAAACAATTGATTTCAATGATACTATATAAGTTTAATCCACAAATCGCATGCAAGTTTTTAGTCGTTATTACACGATGATTAGTATATGACAAAAGGGAAAATATAAATTAGGTTTACACAATGAAACTATTGAAACAATTTATTCTAACTATTTTTATTAGTTTTGCACTTACCTCGATCGTACATTCTGAAACGACACCAATGCAGATTACGTTTCAAGCAACTATTTCGTCAACATCTCAAGGCCTTATTAACGGACGATACCCTGTCACCATCCAACTATTAGATGGAAGTACTCAATTAGTATGGTATGAGGGCTTTGATGGGGTGCTTTTTGTTAATGGTACATTCAGTATTATTTTAGGGGCTGACCCTGCATCTGAACCCGTATTAACGGCAAATATGTTTGACATTGAAAACCCTCGATTTAAAGTACTAGTAAAGCTCGATTCTAGTGAGGAACATGTGATTTTTCCGCTTCCTTCCGCTCCCTATGCTATTCAAGCTAAACTAGCGGAAGAAGTTAAAGAGGTTAATGCAGAACGTGTCACAGGAACATTTATATCAACAGTTAACATACAAAATGATTTAGTTATTGGTGATTCAAGTTTTTTTGTAGATACCAGAACGAACAAAGTAAGTGTTGGACATCTCACACCAAATTACACACTAGATATCAATGGAAGCATAAACGCAACAGAGTATAAAATTAACGGAGAAGACATTGAGTCTATTTTATCTTGGAAAAAAAATACCTCTGAAGACCTTTATTATACGGATGGTTATGTAGGTATTGGAACATCTAATCCGCAATTTCCACTAGAAACAATTGGAACCATCAATGCGTCAGAATATTATGTCAACGGAAAGCCATTAATTAAAGAACTTGAAGAAATCTTATCGTGGAAAGTTGGGACAGATCAATATGACATATATTTTAATGATGGAACAGGAACCGGAAATGTTGGCATTGGAGTAACAACTCCTAAAGAATTATTACACGTCAATGGTGGAATTATAATTGGCGAAACCAAGCAAGAAGGAACGCCAGAAACAGGAACGATTCAATACAAATCATCAGATTTTTTGGGATACACAGGATCTAACTGGAAATCGTTAACGGGAATACAGCCCTCTGGCCTCATTGAAGCAAATGAAGTCGCTTATTGGACAGGAACGAAACAACTTTCAGGGTCACCCCTATTTAGATGGGACGCTGTAAATTCATTCCTTGGCGTTGGAACAGAAAACCCAACTGCACGACTTGATATCCATGAACTTGCCTCCGACACTGAAAATATAAAACTTTTACAAATAAAAAATGCAAACGACGAAACATTATTGGTCGTCGATTCAACCAATGTAGGGGTCGGAACATCTACGCCTGAGTTCACCCTTGATGTTAATGGATCTATAAACGCAACCGACTTTAGAATTGGAGGAAACCCAATTCAAACGCAACTTTTAGCTGGAACCTATTGGTCATTGGAAAACTATGATCGAATTTTTTACGATTTAGGAAACGTAGGAATTGGAACATCACAACCTAATAACTTACTTGAAATAGCGTCCCCAACGGGAAGCGCTGCCATGTCCTTCGACATCGGTGGTGTCGATATCTTTACGTTAGGAATCGAGGATACGAATCCAGAAGCCTTTGTTATATCAAAGGGAGGAGATCTTAGCATCCCTGTATTTACCTTCAAGGGTGAAAAAATTGGGGTAGGTTTAAGTGACCCTCAATCAAATTTGCATGTTAGTGGAAATACAGGTGTTGTCATACAAGGTTCCCTTAATTCCGAGATCAGTTTACCGGCATCAGGAAAGGGAACTCGAATGATGTTTTTTCCTGCTAAAGCTGCGTTTAGAGCCGGCACCGTCGAAGGAACCGAATGGGATAGCATAAATATAGGAACATATTCAATTGCAATGGGTTACGGGGGAACAGCTAGTGGTGAAGGTAGCGCAATTTTGGGTGGTTATAAACATATCGTAGAAGGAGACTATGCAGTGGTCCCCGGAGGACGAGAAAACCAAGCATTAGGCGACTACAGCTTTGCAGCGGGATATCGAGCAGTTGCTGCTCATAAAGGCAGTTTTGTTTGGGCGGATTACGACCCAACATCCAACGCAAATTTCACTTCTGGAAGTTCAAATCAATTTATTATAAAGGCGTCGAATGGGGTTGGAATAGGAACATCTGACACAAACGACGCCGTATTAACAATCAAAAAAGATGAAAATGATGAATATCTTTTTAAAGCAATTGGTAATAGCGATGCTGAAAATGCATTAGTCATTAATACATCAGGTAATGTAGGAATAGGAACGTCAGATCCTGGAAGTGCACGATTAGCTATTATGAACGGTAACTTCGGAATCGGAACTGTAACACCAAATGCTCCATTAACGATCAAAAACACATCGCCTAATGAGTATTTATTATATACCGAAGGATATAGCGTTTCAAACACGTCCTCTGTCTTTGTTGTCACATCATCAGGAAATGTAGGGATAGGAACCACCACTCCAACAGAAAGGTTAACCGTTATTGGAAAAATATTAGGAACATCATTTCAAATCGTAGACCCTGATAATCCAGATGCGACAATAACACTACAACCAAACCCAGGATCCCCGTGGGCGGACCCCTCTAAAGCAGATGGGAATACACATAGAACACAAGGATTAATTGGAATAGGAACGCCGTCTCCAAATAGTTTATTAGAGCTTTCCAATAGAAGCGGAAACGACCCAATAATTACATTTGATATCGATGGCGTAGACAAATATTCAATGGGTGTAACTCAAGATATTTTTAGTATTCAACCAGGTTCAGGTCTTTTTCAATCAACACCAATACTTACCATTGGTTCAGAAAATATTGGGATAGGAACCTATTCACCAAGTACAAACCTTCACATTATCGGAGATAGCATATTGGAAGGGAAAGTAGCTATTGGGACAAAAAATGTATCATCAATTTACGCAATGTTAATTGATGGATCTCTTGATATTGAGGATGATTTATATATACAGGACACAAAATTTGAGCCAAAAGACTCACCTTGGCAAACAGAAGGTTTGAATATTTATTACATAAGTGGAAATGTTGGAATTGGCATTTCAAATCCATCGAGAGAACTGGAAGTAAATGGTATTATTTCTGCAAACGCGATTGTTCTAAGCGATAATTTAGATATCGGTGGATACTTAACCGCTGACAATTTAAGATTAATGGATACGTCTTCCAATATTACGGAAGCATCTGGGAACCTATATGTCGAAGATGGAGAATTATGGTATCAGTCGCCCTTAAACACCCTTAAAAAATTATCCTCTCCATTAGAAAAACAGTCAGGCGACTCTGGGGTCCTTGCTTTTTGGACGGGTTCAGAATCGATTGGTGAATCTGGAATCGCCTGGGACAATAATAATAAAAAATTAGATGTATCAGGAAATTTCAATTTAAGTAATTCTTTTAGTGATAACGGCTTTTCCGTAACAAATAGTGTCAGTATGGGAGCTCCTACTGCTTTAAATATACAATCATCTATCAGCCATGATTCAATATTAGCCAATACCCAAAGTTTTACGGGCCATCAAATTAATGTAGATATAGAAAAAAATTGGGGAAAAGAACTTGAAACAGTAACGGTTAAAGGGCTAGATATTAAAGCAAGCCAATCATCTAATTCTTTCTTTTTAAACGATGCCAGCTTCATTGGCCTGAACGTAGATGTTTCGGGGGTCACGACAAATACAGGTCAGGTAGTTGCAGCAATATTTAAAGGTGGTAGAGTCGGTATTAATACAGATAACCCTAGCGTAGAACTAGAAATAATAGGAACCGTTTCCGCAAACTATTTTAATCTAAACGATTCGCTTTCTGTCCCAGAATTATTTGTTGGAACAGACAAACTCGTAGCACTGACATCAACAATAACAAATACGCCAATAGTTGGAATTGGAACAAGTACCCCCTCGACAGAACTAGAAGTCATTGGAACTGTTTCAGCAAACAATCTGACTATAAATAATGGCATAACCGCAACAACAGCAAATATAGGAAATGGCACATTCTATATAAATGAATATGGAAATATTGGAATTGGAACTACTAATCCAAATTTATATGGGCAACTTGAAATTAATAAATCAATTGAAGCGCCTTTAGGCTCCGATTTTACTGCAGAAAAAGTCGTCATTAATATAGATGGCGCAGGAGAAGACCAATATTTCTTTTTACGAAAAAATATCACAGGGCTTGACATAAGTGTTGAATCAAACTCTGCTTCAAATAAACTTGCTGATGAAAAAACGGCAACAGGAATAAAAGTTGATACATCCTCTTTAAACCTTGCATCAAATGCAAACGTAATTGGCTTAGATATTGACGTCTCTGGATCAGGGGGCACAAGATATGCAGCGTTATTTAATGGTGGATTTGTTGGGATAGGAACCCGAACACCAAATGCTGAACTGCATGTAAGTGGTAATATCATTGCAGACAACTTATTTATAGAAGGCACGCTAGAATCAGAACAAGCGACGTTTAATTATCTAGTCGTCAACGAATCTACAATATTAAATGGGTCCGTAAGTATCAACACGCTTCATGTATTAAATAATATTACTGCAAATTCTTTAGTTCTTTTAAGTGAACTAAAAGTAAGTACTGCGAGTTTAAAGTCTTTAGATGTAGAGACGGCATCAATTAACCAAACACTAAAAACAGTGGATTTAATTGTATCAAATACATTGACATCCGAATTCGGTCTTTTTACGACGGGATTAGGAGTTGGAGTTACATCTGCTCCAGACTCTGGGTTATTAGTATCAGGAAACGTCACAGCTAATTCAATCGAGATCATTGATAATTTCGAAATGACAAACGCTACCTTTAATGTAAATGAGGGGTCTCTATTTGTTGGGTCAACTTCTTCGTATGTCGGATTAGGCACAACAAATCCAACAGCACCTTTACACTTAGTTTATACAAATAGTTCATCCTATTCCGCAGACAATAATAATTCTTGGAACTCTATCAAAATACAAACACTCCAAGACGAACTAGGAAGTAATTCCGGGCTACTTCTAGCGCCTCATTCATCGTCACCGTCTTCAACGGTAGGGTCAGGGATTGTCGCTATTAAAAGCTCATCGAGTGAAACAGATTACGGATCTCATCTAGCATTTATTACAGATCCTTTATCTGGAGACTCCACCGAAGCAATGAGACTAACTGACACGGGTTATTTAGGAATTGGTACAAGTACGCCACAAACCAATTTAGATGTACTTGGTAACATGACAATAAGTGGAAACCTTACTGTTTCAAACATAACCTTAGATAAAATTTCAAATACAAGTGGCATAACAATTACTGGAAATGGGAATTTAATTTTTGAAACAACGACATCTTTTAATCAAAATATAATGGTAAAAAAAGGACTTTATTTTTATAAAGGAGACACACCTAGTCTTAAATCAAATTATAGCCAACTTTATGTAAATAACATTGATTCAGATCTGTATTACATGAAGGAAGATGGTGCTTCCGTAAATTTAACAAATGCATTTACAGGGGTATCGTCAAAAATTCCATTTTTTGACGATACAAATTCTTTAAGTGACGAGGCTGATTTATATTGGATAGACGACTCAAATCTTTTACAAGTAGGAACAGGGAACAACCTTACGAAATTTGAAATAGTGACAGCCATGAACGATACAACAACGGGTAACTATAGCAGTCATGAGATAAACATGTCTGTTTCAAAAAGAACAACTGCACCAACTGCATTAGGTGACAACAAGTTCACAGGATTAAACATCATTTTTGAATCAGAAGACCCAACTTCCGAATATCAATTTGGCCGTCTCGCTGAAAATGAAATCGGAATTGGGCTAAATGTAGATGTGTCTAATCTAATTGCAAAAGGATTCAGTAACACAAATTCTACCTTAACGGGTTACAAATATGCAGCATCGTTTAAAGGCGGAAACGTTGGTATTGGAACAACTATTCCTGAAGCGGCACTTCATTTAGTAAGTGAGGAACAAGGTGGTCCAGTTTTCAGAGTCGACTCTTTAGACCATTCAGGCACCCAACAAGCTTATTCACTTTTTGTAACCGCAAATGGCTACGTAGGAATAGGAACATCACTTCCTGATGCGTCCCTTGAAGTGATAGGTATCGATGACGAGATAGGGTCAGCTGCCTTACATGTTAAAAATGATGCTGGAAATTCTCTTTTATATGTTCAAAACAACGGATATATTGGAATAGGAACAAGTACACCTACCGCAAGCTTAGATGTTGCTGGAACTATTTCAGCAAACATCGGTTCCTTTGGAGAGATATTAGGAACAACATTAAATATAACGGATTCAAATGGAAACCCATCATTTTTTGTTAACAGAGATGGTGAGGTCGGGATTGGTACAACAAACCCAGATTCGGCCTTAAACTTAAGTAAAACGTTCAGTGCTGCAATTAGTGCTCCTTATATCCAGCAAAAAATGAATATTGAAATTGCAGGCTCCGAAGAAAGTTCTGTGTTTTATTTTCAACAAGATATAACTGCCTACGATATAAATTTTATAGTTAACGATTCAACTACGGACTACCTTACAGGAACAGCTACGGGAATAAGCATAAATATGTCTCAACTCGAATTCGGAGATAATTCAACGGCAATTGGGTTAAATGTCAATGTATCTAGTAATGCAACGTCTAAATATGCGGCCCTATTCCTTGGTGGAAACGTAGGAATTGGAACAACAACACCAGATGATGCAGCCTTAGAAATAATAGGAACATTAAATGCCTCTAGTCTAATAATTACAGATACATTAACCGCTAAAAATGCAACATTTAATGAACTGGTCGTAGAATCTACAGCCTCTTTCAACGGATCAATTACAATCAACGCCTTGTATGCTGATACAATTTCCGCTAACACAATTTCAATGACGGGAGAATTTTTAGCAAATACCGGATCCTTTAGCAATCTAACAGCACAAATAGCTACCTTTAATTCTTTAGGAATCGGCGTAGATTCACCAGCCGCGTCACTTGATGTACAAGGTGGATCGATCTTTACGGGAGGTGTTACGATTAACGGGAGTTTAGATGTTGCCGTTATATCTGGTAATTCAGGAATTACAATAAATCCAACGGGAATGATAAATATTGTAGGAATCACGTCCTTTAATTCTGATGTGAAAATTGAAAAAGCACTATATCTTAAACCTATGTCTACACCAGACACAGATTCAAATTATGGAATCCTCTACACTGATGAAAATAATAGCAATTCCCTAGTCTATAAAAATCCAAGTGGCAGCACTGTAAATATATCCAGTATGTATTCTGGAACAGCAGGTGTTATCCCTTATTTCGGCGACTCGGAATTTAAAGATGATGCGAGTTTTACTTACGATGCAACCAAGCAAATAATAAACATCGGAAGTTCGGACTCAATGACATCCCTTGAACAAAACATGACTATTGATTCTGCTTACTCAGGGGATTTTATTGGTCAAAATCTAAATATAGAGTTTACAGAAAACAACGATACTGCAGCAAACACATATTACGGAATAAATATTGAGCTCTTAGGTCAAGACCCCGATTCCTTAAATGATTTTGGACGATTAGCCGCTGGTGAAACCGCTATTGGACTAAAAGTAGATTTGACGACACTTAAAGCAGGTCAATCAGATGCGGACGGAACTGGTGTAACAGGAAGAAAAATTGCAGCTCAATTTTTAGGGGGGTCAGTTGGAATCGGAACCTCTAAGCCAGAAGCAGCGCTTCATGTTCGAAATGACGACGACAGACAAGCAAATATCCCAGTATTTCAAGTAGATATGGCAGACTCAAGTGGTGTGTATTCCGAAGCCTTACTTGTATCGGCGAATGGGTATGTAGGTATTGGAATATCACTACCAGACGCCTCATTAGATATCAAAGGAAAAACAGCTGACGACACAGCCTATTCCTTTATTGTCCAAAACAATTCAGAAGACACCATCCTTGCGGTTAGAAATGACAACCGAGTGGGGATTCAAACCTTGTCCCCGTCATCAAATTTACACATAGTAAGTGACGGTACAACTGACATTCCATTTATAATTAATTCTGGAGACGATTATTCATTAGTCGTAACTAAAAATGGGTTTGTAGGCATAGGTACAAATGAACCTACAGCTAATCTTCACATAGAAAATATTGATAGTTCGACCGACCCCTTTTTAGTCGGTGCAAACACTGATTATGCATTCATCGTTAAAGCAGATGGAACCGTTGGAATTGGAACATCAACGCCACAACATAGCCTCCACGTGAATGGGTTAATTGAATCTGCTGCTAATTCATCTACCCTTGTTGATTTACCTTCATTTTTTGACTGGTCGTCTACAAGAGGATTTATTACAAGAACAGACAATGACCTCGTCTACCTTGGTCTTAGAAATCAATCCGAGGACGGGTCTGAAGATTTTGATTCCGTTCTTTTGTGGGGAAATAATGCGAATCCAGTCAATGACCTCATTTTTGAGAATACAAATTCATCTGGCGTTTCAGAACGACTGCGTATTACGGCCACTGGAAACATAGGAATAAATGAACCAACGCCATCCGCCCTTGTTCATATCACAAAACTATCCACTACTGACCATATATTAAAAGTTGAAACATTAGACGGTACAACAGCATTAATTGTTTCTAATAATGGATATGTCGGAATAGGAACGGATGTCCCATCTGCTAGTCTTCATATTGCAGGGTCACTCGAAGCAGAGACTATATTATTAAGCCAAGGTGGAATAGCCGTTTCAACAGTTAATATCTCTAATTATTTGTTAGTTCAAAGAGACATCGAAGCTAGCGATGCACTGGAAGACAGTTCAATCACAGGACAAGAAATCACGTTAAGTATTGGACGAGACACGCAAGAAGATGTGATAGGACTTGATATTAATATTAGTTCAGATTCAAAAGGATCTCCTTACGACGCAGGATTCAAATACTCCGTCTATGGAGATGCGGCAGCTTACGGAATTAAGATTGATATGAGGGACCTTGAAGTAAGAGACCCTGCCGGTTCGCAAGTTACAACCGGAAATAACGGTGGAAAATATGCCGCCGTTTTCATGGGAGGATACGTAGGTATTGGAACAACAAGGCCTGATGCATTATTAGAAGTCCGCCAACCAGATGCAGGTGCAATAGCCCGATTTAGTAGCGCTTATTCTGATATGACCATTCATGATTATAAAGATGGAACAATTGCATTTGAATTAGCAGATGCGGTAGACCAACAGCCTAACAACATATTAACCTTAAAAACCGATAAGGTAGGAATTGGGTTAAGTAATCCAGATAAAACATTAGTCGTAAATGGGGACGCAAGAATTGGAGCTCTAAGAGACGGGTCCACCGTCGAAGCAGCTGGAGACGGTAACAAATTATATTTTTCTGGAGCTAACGATGTATCACCAAGTTTCGGAAATGATAATGGTGACGAAATTGCTATTTATCGTCACAACCCTGACTCTGGAAAGTCCGAATTAAGGGTTCAAATAAGTTCTTACAATACGACTCAAGAGGCTGATTCAAACGATAAATTTATTGTTGGCTATATGAATCAAGCATCATACAACCCAATCTTATCTGTACAAATGGACGGGAATGTCGGAATTTATGATGGGCAATCTTCAACTGTTGAGACAGCTAGAGCAAATTTACATGTCACAGGAACCACAAAATCAGACGGTGACGACCTAGATAACCATCTTATGATCATACAAAATACGGGAGGTAGTTTAGCTGATAGTTTAGCAATCCACCATGTAACCGACGGAATAGAGATTGTACCAAATGCAAAATATATAACATTTAAAACTAACCTACGCACATTGGGGACAATCGAAGGTAATGTGGACGGAGACGGCGTACGTTTTACAACATATGGAGCTGACTACGCTGAATATCTTGTCAAAGAAAATAAAAAAGACTCCTTCGAAACAGGAGACATCGTTGGAATTATAAATGGCATTGTTTCTAAAAAGACCCAAAACGCTCAACAAGTCTTAGTAAAAAGTTCGAATCCAGGGGTAGCAGGAAATTGGCCAGGGAATGACAAACTTGATGAGTATGAACTTGTTGCCTTTTTCGGACAAATTGAAGTTAAAGTCCAAGGGCCTGTTGAAAAAGGACAGTACATCTTGCCATCAGGTAAAAACGATGGCGTAGGAATTGCGCTTTCAAAAGAAGACATCCCTATAGACATGCTACACCTGGTTGTTGGAAGAGCTTGGGAAAGTGCTAAAAGTGACTCTGTGTCCCTAATAAAAGCCGCTGTTGGGTTCAATTTTAGCGTTCCAACGTACTATACCGAATTTGGTAAAGTAGCAACGTTAGAAAAAAATGTAACCTATTTACAAGCAGAGCAAACCAAGCAATTTAAAGACCTTAATAATCAGTTAAAAGACCAAGACAGAACAATAGACGCTCTCTTAAAGAAACTAAATCAACTTAAATAGCACTAAATGAACTTTCAAGATTATTTAAAATCCTCTAAAGGAAGTATCTTATCTTTTTATTTTTGGTATTCACTCTATGCCATTAACGAAAAAACAATAAATAAACCATCTGTCGAGACCTATATCTGGGAATTCCTAAAATGTGATATCTTCTATATTGATGGAAAATGCCAAAAAAGTGGGAATTGCTGTAAAAAACTAATGTTAGTCAAAAACGGAATCACTCTCAACACAAAAGAAAAATTTGAAACTATTAGAAAAAAGGATAAAAAATACGACCGGTTTGTCCCGAACTATCAAAACGCCTCAAAAATCAAAAATTTTTCATGCACCTGTATCACTCCTCAAAATATATGTAGTGATTACAAAGGAAGACCAACCCTTTGTAAGAGCTACCCGTTCAGTATTTTTATTAAAGATGATAAAATTCCAAATACCTGTGGTTACTATATAAATATTAAGACCAAGGTGCCCAAAATTCGAAATGCATCAATTTTAAAAAAGATTGATAATATTATAAAAAACAATAATCGATGTAGGATATTAGAGGAGGAATTATAGTGTCATTTGGTTCACCAATAGAAACGAGTAAAAAAAATCCAGGTAGGTTTCAAAACTTTATTGTTTTTGAACAAAGTTCAAGTAGAATAAGTGAAACGGACGTTTTTCTTAGAGGTGAGAAAATCATTCCATTTTTTAATGATTTGTATCAAAAGATCCAACAGAAAGAAACATTGAAAACTCAAATTTTAATCAATAAATTCGCGAAAATTCAACAAATGCTATCCCTTGTAAATAATTTAGATAACATAATCGTTACAAAATTTTTTGACAGAATATGGAAACGATATGGATACGTCAGTAATTTGGGAGAATCTTTCACAGATTTCGAAACGTACAAAACGTACAAAGACGATGCGTTGTTAAATATAGATGAATTAATTGCAACACGTGTTGATGC
>JABIQV010000028.1 GCA_018699495.1 bacterium
GTGTTTCTTTGTCACACGTACTAAATCGACTTTTCGATTCGACTTACTCGGACAGCTCCCTATTCCCAAAAAAAAGGTCTTCAATTTGACCATGTTGTGCAAATTAAATATCCAATTCAACGAAAAAAATACCCTGGGAAGTTACAACTTATTGGTTATTTTGACCACAAAACAAACAAAACATATCAATTTTTGACCAATAATTTTGTACTATCTGCAACTACCATTGCTCAAATTTATAAAGAACGCTGGAATGTTGAATTATTTTTTAAATGGATTAAACAAAACTTAAAAATAAAGTCTTTTTTAGGCACATCCAAAAACGCTGTGCTTTCTCAACTTTCTTTTTGTTGATTTTTTTACCGGACACTAGTGTAATCGAATACCCTTTAAAGAAGGTGTTTAAACATTAATATATATCGATATATGGGAGTTTCGTCAAAATGAGAATCAAAAAATGTGGGGGTTTCCATAAAAATGACAGACCTACATAAGCAATAAGGTGTCTTTTTTAGATAACGTGATGAATGGTTAATTAGACCTAAACGGTTAGTGGCTATTTAATCAGAAAAAGCGAACAATTGTTTAGAAAAAGCTGTGACAGACCTATCATTTTGTCTCTTTTTTGCGCCATTAAGTAAAATTGAAAGTTTATAACAAATTTCTTGTTTAAGAAGATTTTTACATGTTTCATTAAGCTCAACGTTAAACACAGTGGTAAGTGCTTTAACTCTAAACGTATCCATCGCACTGTATTTTTGAGACAACTGATCGTCATGACCCCCAAACTTTGTTACGGTAACGGATGGGTCAAGCCCTACAGGACATTTTCTAAGTAGTCGTAACCATAAATCATAATCTTCACAAGCAAGTAATGTTGGGTCGTAGCGTCCAAATTGTTCAAACATGCGTGTATGTATCATTAAACCAGAAGATGATAAGAGGCATCGTTTTAAACTTCGTTCCCATGCCCATCCTAACGGTTTTTTATGAATCTTTTTTTGATTCATGTGTTTCCCATTCCGAATCCATTTTTCTTCAGATTGGTAGATCCAATAAAAGGGATGTTTATTAAAATAGGTTTGATCTGATTCTAATTTATTGGGGTGTAAGAGGTCATCGGAGTCTAGTAAACATATCCAGTCGGACGTCGTTTCTCCAATTCCTGTGTTTCTAGCTTCTGAAATACCTTTGTTTTGAGAATGGTTGATATACGTAATAGGTGGGTTAGCTTCTTGATTGGTTGAAATGAATTTATCAACGATCTGTTTTGTGGAATCTGTCGATCCATCATCGACAATAATTATTTCTTTCGGTTTAACGGTTTGAGTAACCGCCGACGCTAACGCATTTAAAACCTTTTCAGCTCTGTTATAGGTGGGAATGATGATAGTAGGTGGTTGCCATTTTTGTTTTAAAAAAAATAAAGCATCGTCGATTTTAGACACAATACTATAAAGATTAGTAGAATAGTCTTGAATTAAGGTTTTATCTGAACAATCCGAAATGAATTTAAGACAATGAAAAGAGGTATCTGTGTCGGCGCAATGGGTGGCCTGTGGATAGGCTTCCATATCGACAATGTAAGGAGATGTCCTATCTTTTTTTGATGACGTTGGGGTAATTGATTGAGGGACACGCACTGTTTTTAGAGAAATCGGATGTGGGTTTAATTGATATAAGCTGGGGTGGGGGAGTCGATCGTCACTTTCTATAACCGGGGCCTGTTGATCACTATCTGGTTCATTATTATCGACTAATTCAAACGACGTTGCCCACACCAATTCCCCTTGATTGAGTCGGTGTATCGGGGAGGTAGATGGTGAAATATAACCAGCCGTCCCAATATTAAGAATCATGATGGGATTAAATAGAGAAAGTATTAAGGATATCGCCGATTCACTGTTTTCAGGTCCAACCCCAGTCACAACCCAGATCCAACCAAGGTCTTTTTTTTTAATGATATGAAGAGAGCCAGAACGTAACGAAGCGGTAGTAAATACATGACCAGATTTTAGAAAATAGTCAGGAATTTCACGTTTACTCGAACTAGTAAGGATAAAGTCTATAGTGGTTCATCCCAGTCAGGAGACAATGGCGGTAATTCTTCACCTGTTGAATATTCATCACCAGTTGTTTCTTCAACGTCTTCAGGGTTAAAAAACTTTTTCGCATTTAAAGGGGAATCATGAGAACTGGAATCGTGAGGCTCTTTTCCAGAACCACCTTCTTGTTCTTGTTCACCTTGACCATAATATGAATTTCTTCTACCAGGACCGCCAAAAAGACCGCCTTCTACAACCATTCCAGGATCTTTGCTAACAGTTTTAGCTGGCCGTTGATTAAATACACTCATTCCCATTTAAACACATCTCCCTTTTATAAGTAGATATCGAAAAATTGACTGTTTATTAAACTGCAAAAGAACTTCCACAAGCACATGAACGTTTCGTATTTGGATTAACAATTTGAAATCCAGACCCAGTTAAGGCTTCGGTATAATCCAGTTGAGAACCGATAACAAATAGGTAGCTTGATTTTTCTACCATAGCAGTACATCCATTTTTACTAAAAAGTTTGTCACCGGCTTCTTCGCATTCTGAAATCGACGAAATATCCATCGCATAAGAAAGGCCAGAACAGCCATCTTTTCGGACTCCTATTTTAAGGCCGAATTCTGAAATCGACTGTTTTTTTTGTTCAACAAATGAGCGAATTTTTTCCGCAGCAACGTCTGTAATTTCGACGCCTGAAATTGGTTTCTGTATAGTGGGAGTTTCCTTAGTAGGAACAAATACTTTTTGAACGTTTCCGCAATCACTCATTTTTAAATCCTTTTTATAATGATGTTACATCTAAAGTTGGTAACGGTTATACATTATTTATAGCCTGCATCCTGTAATAAATCTAGGTCATAAAAAAAAAATCCAGTTCTCTTTGCAATAAATATTCCCTTTATCAACGAAATATAAACCTTTTTCTTTAATAAAGGGGGTACTTTTTATGCTAAGGCTACGCTTGGATCTAGGTAAACGTCTTGAATTGCGTTTAGTAATGAAATACCTTCATTTAACGGTTTCTGAAACGCTTTCCGCCCAGAAATCAAACCCATTCCGCCAGCTCGCTTGTTGATGACAGCCGTTTCAATGGCATCCCGTAAATCGTTTGATCCAGATGCGCCACCAGAATTTATTAAGCCCATTCGTCCCATGTAGTTATTTGCTACTTGATATCGACATAAATCGATTGGATGGTCTGAACTTAAGTCAGAATATACTTTTTTGTGTGTTTTACCAGTATCAATAGCGTTGAATCCACCGTTATTTTCTGGAAGTTTCTGTTTGATAATATCCGCTTTAATCGTGACGCCTAAGTGATTTGCTTGGCTAGTTAAATCTGTTGCCACATGGTAATCGGTTCCATCTTTTTTGAATCCTGGATTTCGTAAATAACACCATAAAATAGTCCCCATTCCATATTCATGGGCTTTTTCAAATGCTTGAGCAACATCTACGATTTGACGAGAACTTTCTTCAGAACCAAAATAAATTGTTGCTCCAACAGCACGGCATCCCATTTCAGCGGCTTCTTCGATAGAGCTGAACATGATTTGGTCGAAGGTATTCGGGTAAGTCATTAATTCGTTGTGGTTGATTTTCATTATAAGAGGAATTTTGTGAGCATATTTTCTAGCGACACTAGCAAGAACACCTTTAGTAGAGGCAACTGCATTACAGCCACCCTCAATAGCAAGTTTGATGATATTTTCCGGATCAAAATAGTCTGGATTTGGAGCAAATGATGCACCTGCAGAATGCTCGATACCTTGATCGACAGGTAAAATAGACAAATAGCCTGTATTTGCAAGACGGCCATGGCCAAAGATGGATTGAAGATTTTGAAGTACACGAATACTTCTATCTGATGGAGAAAAAATTGTGTCTATCCAATCTGGACCGGGAACATGTAATCGACTCTTATCAATTGTTTTACATTTATGGCCTAAAAGATAGTCTGCCTTATCTTCGAGTATTGATTCTATTTTATTCATACTTAACACCTGACTCATTTGATTTGTTCTCTAACACATATATATTTAAAAACTAGACAAGAACGTCGGCGTATTATCCTATGTTTTCGGGCTTTTCGCAAATTCGAGAATGGATTCGACTACCATCCAAAGTGATAATCCTGAAATTATCAAATTCATAATAAAGAGCAATGTCTGTTTTGAATGATAAAACCATAATTGGTTCAATGATACACTCCAAATGGTCATAAAAATCATGAATAGGAACGGAAGTCCTGTGACTAAATATTTTTTACCGCCTTTTGTTTTTAAATATAAAGTAGCCACCATCAATGCTAACGCGCCCAATAATTGATTAACCGCGCCAAAAAGAGGCCATAGTGCTAAGGCGCCCTTTCCGTTGGCTCCAGAAGAAAAAGCGAGTAGGGCTGCTGTACTGACGGCTATGCCAGTGGCTATCCATTTTGAGCCTAGTTTCTTGAAACGTGTGTCTGATACCATTTCTGAAATAATGTAGCGTTGTACTCGAGTAGCGGAATCTAGTGTCGTTCCGGCAAATGATGCAATAAAAACGCCAATAATAACTGTTCCGAATGAAGATGGAATTCCAAGAGTACCCAAAAGATTCGAACATCCAATAACAACAGCGTTTAACTTTGATCCAAGTCCGCCAGAAGATTGCCAAGAAAGATAATGAGAATTCCAGGCATCAACGCCAAATAGGGTTTCTCCTCCGTTAGAATAGCCAAGTCCAAGGCCGGCGCAAACGGCAATAATAATAACGGTTGCCAATGCACCTTCTAGCAACATTGCCCCATATCCAATGAATTGAGCATCTGATTCATTTTTGATTTGCTTTGACGTCGTTCCCGAACAAACTAAACAATGAAATCCAGAAATTGATCCGCAGGCGATAGTAATAAACAGAAATGGCCACATGGAAGGCGCTCCTGCTGGATGCTCCTGAAATGCGGGCGCTGCCATCGGTAAGCCTTGAGTAAACGCTGATACGACAATACCAGCGAGAATAAGTCCTAAAGAAATATAAAGTTGCCACGCGTTAATATAATCGCGAGGTTGCAATAAGGTCGTGACTGGTAATGTTGACGCGAAATAAGCATAAATTAGCAAGAGTATCGTCCATAAACCCGTGCTTGGGATACCAAGAAATGAAGGTAGTGTTAGAGGGATATACTGACCAAGAATCATTGTGGAATACATTAAAATAACGGATATCAGAGTGAATATAATGAGGCTTCCACCTTTTTTGAAAACCCGCCATCCTAGGGCCATTGCAATTGGAATTTGTACCCAAACCGATAAGACACTTTGAGGAAATTTGGAAAAAATTATGGCTATTATAAGACCAAAAATAGCAAGGACAATAAGAAGCGATAAAAACACAATAACAAAGAACATTTTTTTCACTCTGTCATTAATGTAGATTCCCGTGATTTCTGAAATGGACTTTCCTTCGTTTCTCATCGAGATAACCAACGCAGAAAAATCGTGAACAGCGCCCATGAAAATTGATCCAAAAAACACCCAAATCACAGCTGGGACCCACCCCCAAATAACACCTATTGCAGGGCCAACGATGGGGCCGGTTCCGGCAATGGACGTAAAATGATGCCCAAACAATATTGATTTTTTTGTTGGCACGTAATCAATGCCATCTTCTCGTTCGATGGAGGGGACTTTTTTAGACGCGTTTAATTGGAAGATTTTTGAACCAAGCCATTTTCCATATGTGAAATAAGCGACAATATATCCCAAAAATATAAGGGTCATTAAACTTAATGCGTTCATTTTAAATCACAGGTTAATGTCAGAGAAGACTCTTTTTTTTGAACGGTACTTGTTAAGAATAAGGTGTCCTCTAATAAATATCGGATCGATATGTCCAACTGAAATGCTGAACTTTCGATGATGGCGTATGTTGGAGGAAAGCCTCTGTCGTCGTTTATTTTTAAATGGCCAGGGTTTAAGACGATAACGTTATTTTTTTTGGTTAGAGAGGGGATGTGTGTATGTCCGTGTAAAAAAATATCACAAAGACCGTCTTCAATAACTATCTTTGGATCAAGGTCACAATCAAGATCATTGTAATGCGTTTCAGGAGTATGAGATAAACAAAATGTCCACCCATTTAATTCTTCAAGTGTTCGATTGGGGATAGATGGATCTTGATAAAAAGATGACCATGTTCCGGGAATGCGCAGTAATTTGTAAGGTTTATTTAAGAAATAAGTAGTGTCTACGTAGTCGTCGCCTAAATGAATAACAATATCTGGATTTAGACCATCTAATTGGCGAACAACTTTTTGGATGTAAGTTAAAGAACCATGTGTATCTGAAAGAATAACGAGTTTCATAATTAAGTCTAGATATTATACAGTAAAAATAGCGAGAAATATGGAATTAGTTTTCGTCGTCAAATAACACAGATAAATAAACATCTATTGTGGATTTAAGGAGCCTCTTTTTTTCACTAGAATCATAGTCTAAACGTTGAACTCGAGTATGGCCTTCAATTCGAAGTTCATTTTCTAAGTGTTCGAATTTCGTCAACGAAAAAGAAATAGGGAATGTTTTTCCTTTCATCGTGAATTGGCCGTTCATGGTTGTTTCATTCAAAGATGTACAGAAAAATGATATTGATGGATATGAAGACGTATCTAAAAATTCTTTATCTTTTAGATGGTTATTTTTCATCCAAGATCCAGTCTCAATACTATTTGTAGAGATATCGCCTTTAAGACTAATAAATTGATTAGAATCAGAAA
>JABIQV010000029.1 GCA_018699495.1 bacterium
AAAGGACAAGTATCATTTTATAACAAAAAAAATGCTCAATCATTACGGGATTTTATTCATCGTCTCTTTGATATTACTGGGTCCATTTTTCCACTATATTCTAATAGAAAAATGGCTTTTTAATTTAATGGATAGTTGGTTTTTTAGGCCTGATTTTTATTTTTACAGTTTTTGCACCAGAACCGGGATTTCCCCATGTTCCGTTAAGATAGATAAGATCTGTTTGAGATCAATATTTCTAAAAATAATAGGACTACTTGTAATTCCCGAAATAATTTTATACAGCATTCATTATTCCTAATAAACCCTGATGTATCTTGCAGATGTAGGGTCAATGTTACAAGCGACTTTGGCATCTTGTGCAGCAAGAGCTCTATCGTTTTGCTCTCTGTATACATTGCTACGTAAAATGTGAGCTCTAGCGGATAGGGTATTAGATATATGTTGATCTGGAAGAGCCACTATTTTTTCAATAGCCTCTGAATATGCTTCGATAGCTTTGTCCATTTCTTTGGACTTATGAAACACTTTGCCATTTTGTATTAAATTTATAGCTTGTTGCTTTAAACTCTTAGGTCTATTTCCACCATCAGAATTTTTTGTTTCTGGAGAAAATGACAGGGATGGACGTTGAACACTTAACATAATAAACCTCCTAAATAGTTATCGAAATAAATTGAAAATAATTTCATTAAACACATGGTACTTGGACATCTTCCTTTATATTTCGCTTATTCACATACATATTTAAAGAAATATGGTTACTATATCCAAGAACCTTTGCGATCTTACGTATAGACAACCCGTATGATAGAAGCTCCTTAATGCGATCAACATCTTTATCAAACTTACTCTTCTGGATGGTACCTTTAGGTTTGCCCAGCACAACACCCTGCGCTTTTTTAGAAGCTAACGCTTCTTTTGTGCGAAGACTAATCAAATCACGTTCTAATTCAGAAAACAAAGAAAACAGAGTCACAATAATCTTAGAATTCATATCTTGTTGACGCATATCAAGATTTTGTTTACATACTACTATCCGAACATTCTTTTGTAACAATTCATTAATGAGTGTAATAACTTCTGGTGTACTTCGACCCAATCGACTCATCTCGGTAACAACTAGTGTGTCATAGCCTAGTAATTTTTCCATCACTTCATCTACACGACGCTGTTTGCTTGTTTTTCTTGAGGAGATGGTGATTTCTACAAATTCATCAACTTTGATGTCTTTTTTTCTGGCATAATCCAAAATCTCAAGTTTTTGGTTCTTAAGGTCTTGTTTGTTAGTTGATGCTCTCAAATAGGCAATAGTTTTGCTCATTTTAGATGGGTGTTAAGTGATAATAGTAAAAACATAGAATTATTATACAACATGACTGTATGATATAAAGCCTTATGATTATTTCGACTGTGAATGAAAAAACGCTCATTTTAGCCTATACAAAAATTAAAGGGGCGTTGAAATGAGTACCCATATCAAAATACTGGGTCCAACTGCATATCGGGACGGAATTACCGAACGATATTTTATGACTTACAGCGGATTTCTCTGGTTTTCATTGTAAGCATTAGAGTTCAATACACGTTGTTATTTTGCGATATAAGGCATAAATGGCAGTGTTCCGAGCGACAGACATCAAGACATGACTTTCTTTTCACTTGAATGGCAACATTTAAAGCGACCTATGTCGAAAACCTTGTCGTTAATCTTATGAGAAAAACGGGCATGAAATTTGCTGAAACTTCGTGCTCAGTTAAGCACAAAGTATTTTAGAGTTCAGCGGTAATTCCGTCCCGTTATGCTGTTAGACCCATCCTTTGTCCTGTATTTGTCGTATTGGGTCATGAACTTATTCATACATTGCATAACCAGCTTGGTATAAACCTAAGAAAAGTACAGGAGGACATCTTTGATACTCGCCTACCTAATAGCTTTAGTAATCTAGAAGAATTTGAAACGATTACAGGAGATCATTTCTCTATTTCGGAAAATAAATTAAGAACAGAATCGGGATTTGATGAGTTTTTGGGCGTACGAAAAGGGCATAAATATACTATGTTATAGTTAAGGCATTCCTTATATACGTTAGGGCTTGTGCACATCTAGAATTTACCATGTCTTCCGTAACTATGGCTCCATATTTTCTAAGCATTTTTATATGACCAGGGCTACGCCAATCAATAGCATACTCTAAGGGAGATTTACCTTTTTTATCGGTAGCATTCACTATTTCAAATAGACGTTCTGGGACACCCCAAATTTCAAGGTTTAATTTAGCGACAGCTAACTTTTTATCTATGATTTTATACCCTATTAATCGAAACAAAGATGATTTGTGCTTTTCTATCCATTCATCAGAAGGTAGACGAGGCTTAGTTGTCGATGACTCAATAGACTCAGTGCTATGGGGCGGATCTAATATGGCGCTTCTAAGTATTACGTCTTCTTTTGGTGTGCCAACTCTTTCAATAGTCTCAGGGTGCTCAATTTTAGGCGAACTTGATGTTGGGGGAGTCGCAGGCCGGGGAGTAAGGTTATATGCGGAAGCAGAAATTCCTATTACAGGTGATGAATTCATAATTAATACCTCCTAGTGTTTAGTCTACTTAAGTTATCGTAAAAAAACAAAAAAATTGCAAAAAGTCTGAAAAGTAATTTACCGATAGAAACAGTCACATAACTCATTTCGAGATATTATCGTTTGTCACAAAACCTATTCTCATATTTTTATGTCACTTATACGATGGTTATTGATATAGAATTGAAAATTTCATTTTTAAAATTTTCTTGTTCTTAAAAAAAGACCCATAACCCTATATACTATTCTTCATAACTTAAAAAACATATCATATGAATTGTGATACAATATTAATTAAAAATAAAAATGGGGTTAAAAATGGATAAATTAGTTGTTTTTAAAGGGAAAAATATTAGACGTATTTTACATGCCGACGAATGGTGGTTTTCTGTAGTTGATGTCATTGCAGCGTTAACAGAAAGTGAAAAACCTCGAGACTATTGGTACCGCATGAAAACACGAGTATCCAAGGACGCTCAAGTTGAACTGTCGACAATTTGTCGACAGTTGAAAATAAAGGCTCCTGATGGAAAAAATAGAGAAACAGATTGTTCAAATACGGAAGGTTTATTCCGAATTATTCAATCCATTCCCTCCAAAAAAGCTGAGCCCTTTAAAAAATGGCTAGCAAAAGTAGGATACGAACGCGTCCAAGAAATAGAAGACCCCGAACTCGCTCAAAAACGAACCCGTTCTCTATATAAAGCAAAAGGGTACTCCGACGATTGGATTGAAAAACGAATCCGTGGAATCACCATTCGAGAAGAGCTAACTGGTGAATGGGATAATCGAGGTATCGATGACCAGAGAGATTTCGGAATTTTGACAGCAGAAATACATCAAGCAACGTTTGGACTAAAACCTGGTGAGCATAAGTCTTTAAAAGAGTTGAAAAGGGAAAATTTACGAGATCATATGACCGATCTTGAATTAATTTTCTCTATGTTAGGAGAAGCATCCACAACCGAAATTACTAAAAATAAAAACGCTCATGGTTTCAAGGAACTAAAGCACGCAGCCAAATCTGGTGGAAAAATTGCAGGAGATGCAAGACAACAACTTGAAATTGAAAGTGGTAAAAAAGTCGTTACACCACAAAATTATATATCTACTCCAGAAAAACTAAAGGGTATCAATAAATGAATATTGGATATGCACGGGTCTCCACTCAAGACCAAAATCTAGAGTTACAAACTGATGCTCTCAAAATAGAAAAATGTGAAATTATATTTAAGGAAAAGAAATCAGGCGCACTTAAAAATCGACCGGTTTTGGATAGTTGCCTTTCTCACCTTAGATCTGGTGATACGTTAATTGTCTGGAAATTAGACCGACTTGGACGGACATTAAAACAACTTTTAGAGTTCATCGATTTCTTAAAAAAGAAAAATATTCAGTTTAAAAGTATTAAAGATAATATTGATACGTCTTCTGTTACCGGTGAATTCTTTTTTCATATTATGGCCAGTTTTGCTCAATTGGAACGGTCTTTAATTATTGAACGTACTCAGGCTGGATTAGCTGCTGCTAGAGCACGAGGTCGTAAAGGTGGTCGTCCTCAAACTATTAAAGATTCTAAAAAAGAGTTAGCCGTTCAACTATATAATGAACGAAAGAAAACTGTTAAGGAAATCTGTGAGGAACTTAGCATGAGTCCTATGACTTTTTATCGGTATTTGAATAAATTGAAAGTTAAATAAACTCTTTTTGCACCACTACCAGAATATAGGACCCCTTATCATTCTTAGATAACCCCT
>JABIQV010000030.1 GCA_018699495.1 bacterium
ATCCGAACTGGAATTAAGGGGTTTTAATTAATTAATTTTATGTGGGTTTGTGTGTCTGAGATGGTGCTATTTCGAATGAAGGAAAGGACAACGGGAGAGAGAGGAATGGGGATAGCAAGACAGGAATAAGTTAACTTATGTTAACTTATTCCGCACAAACGACGTTTGTTTGTCTTGTTTTAATCTAGTTTTCACTAGCCTAAAAGAGGCGATGATCTCGTAAACTCGACATCGGAAACTCAATATAATGAAGTTTAAATATTTCCTAAAAAGGGTATTATCATATTGTGATACGTATCAATTTATGATACTATAAATTGTTAGTTATGTGGGAAGTAAAAATCAGGAAAAAGACGTTAAAAAATCTTTTAAAATTGCCAATGAATATCAAGGTAGCTTTTTCATTTCTGAAAAATGATTTGGAATCAAATGGACCTATGGCAGTATGGGAAATTAAGGATAAAACAATAAAATTAATGGAGGTGACCTATGTCGGTACACACGAAAAAGCAACATATTAGTGAAGATTTAAAGTTGGTTTTTGGGGGAGAAATAAAACTATATAAAGATGTTCCAAAGGAAAAATTGGATGGCATTTTAGCAATAGTTGGGGAGCAATTAAAAGAGTACGGTTCTTTAAATGACGATGACTATGCTGTCGATCCTTGGAAGAAATTAAACGCTAATATAACAAAATCTCTAGGCGGTAATGTTAAGTTTCATACGTCTGCTTTGGCGGTAAAAGGAGCAAGAATAAGAGAAGGCTTAACGCAGGCTAATTTGGCAGAAAAAATTGGAATGGCACGACATAATTTGTCTTTAGTTGAAACTGCGAAGAGACCTGTAGGAAAAAAGTTGGCTTATAAATTCGGAACTTTTTTTGGAAATGATTACAAACTATTTTTGAGTGATTAAACTATTTTCCTAAATTAATAAAAATTGAAAAATAATATTATAAATAAATTGAAAGGGATTAGGATTTAGTTTTATTTTTGAATATACTTTGCATGTTTTGAATTACGAATTCATAAGATTCGAAATCGAAGTCTTGTATAGGAAACTTTTTTTCAAACTTATCCACTGGATTAGAAAGGGGTTTGGATGTAGTTTTATTTTTGGAATGACTATGAAGGTTTTGAATTAAGATTTTATAAGGTTTGAAATCGAAGTTTTTTATAGGAAACTTTTTTTCAAATTTATCCACCAGTATAATTAGACGGTTAAAATCAGTAGTAGCTACACCTCCTATTTCAGCAACTGAGTCACACCCATGGATAAATCCAGGGGGTTCTACTGACAAGAAACCATTTCTCTCTTCACAGCTTTAGTTCTAGAACTAAAGAGCTGCAAAGCCTCGAAATGGTTCGATTCAGCTTTATCGTGCAAACCACTCAACCTCTGGACATCCATTTCTTTCAGTCCAAAGCAGGAAGGCAGCTTACGCGTTCTTCCTTTCGCCGTTTCTTTTAACTTAAACATCGCACGACTTAGCACAGACTCCTGAGCTACCCAAGCCTTTTGAGCTTGAGGTATGTTTAAGCGTTTCACATCAGCAAACCTAGCAAGGAACGCTGAAAACAAATCTCGTTGAGCATAGGCATTACAATTTTTACATGAATGCCAGCGCTTATTTAAAGATTTCTTTTCAACACTCCCGCAAATACAGGTCTGAGATAACCGATGCAATACTGGAACCTCCGTTACTGACCCGCCAGCACTTTCAGCCTTGCGTTTCAATATTGATACGAACATTCCTGGCGCATGATGACCGACACTTTTTCCAAAGAGTCGTTGCCATGCTCTATAGCTAATCTTTTCTAGACGAATATCATTACCCATCATTAGAACTTCATTAACTAATTTCCCTTGAAGGGTTTTTCGATAAGCCGCTAACTTTCGATTTGTTTCCGTCAGCGAAACTTTCTCCTTCAAATATCGACCTGATTTGACGAATTTATTTGCCCCCTTTTTTACCTTCCCTTTCTTTTTAATTTTATTGCCGTTGCTATTAATTTTCACAAAATCAGGTTCATATTTATCAGGATTTGTTTTTCGTCTTGACCGTTCAATCTTGCGTTGAGCCTTTTTTACCGTTTGATGAATCGTGTTGATACCCGTGCAAAATTCCTCAATAAAGGCATCCTCTTCGCCTACCCCAGCAATTAATGACGGCCCTAAATCCAGACCAACAGTACCTTTACCAATCTTATTTTTTTCCTTTATTAAAGGACGTCCTTCTTGAATTAGTTGTGCAAAATAACGATACTCTCCTTTAATTTCTCGTCTAAGAAGTCTCACATATTTTGTTTTACACCTCAACGCCCACGCTTGAACTTCGTGCTTGTCCTTAGTGTCATATAATGGCTCTAGTTCTAATTTTGACCAAACCACCTTTCCTTTAATAAATCGAATTCCAGATTCATTAGATTTTCCCTCTACAGAATCTAATTGATTAATTCCTTTAAATCGTGGGCGTCCTTTTCCATCTGACCGCAGCACATATTTATTTGTTGCATCATAAGCTCTTGTCATTATTTTTTGTTCCGTGAAGGAATCTATATGGTCGCTAAAATGACTATTCGCTCGAATAATTTTAGAAAACCCATGAAGATTGTATTCATTAAAACCCACTTCTTCTCTAGCTTGTTTGAATAAAGCTTTTCGTTCAGAGTTAACTTTTTGTTTACCTTTAACCGTTACTTTTGCAGGCATCTTCTTTGCTTGTTTATATATATCAGAATCTTTCAGTTTCTTTGCTCGTTTTAAGCACTCGCATAGACATGCGTTATATAGCATACGTGCTGCGTTAAAGCGTTTATCTAAAACCTTGTGTTGTTGAGGGTTAACTTGCAATGGAAGTTCGAATATAAATGACGGGGTTTTAGCTTTTGGCATTGCTATCTCTTAAATTTTTGTGTCTCAACATATTGTTTAATAACCTCTAAAGGAGCCCCTCCAGCTGTTGAAATAAAATATGAGTTTGACCACAATGTAGGCAATCTACTTTTAATCCACTTGAATTCTGAGCGAATAATCCTGGACGATCTACCTTTAATAGTTTTAATTAATTTATGTGCGCCATACTGTGGATCAACCTCAACTAACAAATGCACATGATCAGGCATAATTTCCATTTCGACAATCTCTGAATCGGATTCTTTACAGCATTCTTGTATAATACTTTTTAATTTATCATCAACGCCATCTATAAGAACAGACCTTCTGAACTTAGGGCACCAAATTATATGATATTTACATGAATAAACCACGTTGTTGTTTGATTTGTATTTTACTTTGAATTCAGTCACAAGTGTATTATACAATAATATTATATATAATACAATATAAAACAAACAAACACCTTATATCCCCATGGATAAATCGAGGGGCTTTACGGCTATTTTCGGTAAATTTAGATTAGGTAACAGAGACTTTAATTTTAAATTAAGTTTTAGATTTCCTAAAAAATTAAGTGAAGAATTTTTAATCATTGAACTTGTAAATGATTTGGAAAAATTAGGTTTGGAAAGAAAAGTTATTTTGGAA
>JABIQV010000031.1 GCA_018699495.1 bacterium
ACTCCCAGTAAGGCTCTTTTTTGAGCTGTTTCAAAAAGAGTTAGAGAGTTAGTCTCTTCTAAGGCCTTGTTTATTGTTTGCATGTCTAAAAGGTTACTCAGCATTTTATGTAAAAAAGTGGAGTTATAAGTAAATAAAAGACTTAGCCCAATTAACGCTGGAACAGCCGCTTCTTTAACGGCAATCCATTGAGAGTCTATTTTTAATAACCCTATGCCACCTGTAAGCACAATACTTATAAATCCAAGCGCTGACATTAGGTTGAGTGTTTTGTGTTTAACAAAGCTATAAATAGAATAGAGAAGAGGAAAGCTTAACGCCAAACAAAACCCGTAAGTAGGGCCCAAGTAAATGTCTTTGCTTAATTTAATCAGAATAAATGTAGGGAGGAGGATATTTAAAACAAGGTTAAGCAATCCATTTTCTTTATTTTTAGTCATCATAGGAGACATTCTCTTTTTTTTTTATAGACCTGTCCACCGATTTCGGGGAAATTGAAATGATGGTCGATAGATGTTTCACGTGAAACATCTATCGTGTAAATAGACTTAATAGGAGACATGAAACTGGAAGAAAATACTGGTTAAAAGACCTGCCGTGTCTTGAGAGATCGAGTCATGGCAGGTCTTTTATTATTGAGTCAGATACGTACTTGTTAGAACGACTTAGGTGACGCCATTCAATTCAGGGGAAGGTTATTTAGTCTCGATGGACGGTTCTTTTTCGGAAGTATTTAATATTTCAATTTTTTTTCGGTTCAGTAATTGAAAATTGTCGGCGCTAATTTCGGTCGCCCATTTCCTTTCTTCACCAACTTCATAGCTTCGTACTTTTATTTTCCCCCAAACCAAAACCGGGGATCCTTTTTCTAACAAATCGTGTCCAATTTCTGCCATTTTCCCCCAAAGAGAAATAGGAATGAAATCAGCCTCGGTTTGTCCGGTTTCGTTTTTATACCCACGGTTTACGGCCAGGACAAATGACAACTTTGACGTTGAATCACTTATTTTTTTTAGCTCAGGGTTCTTTGTTAGGCGGCCAGCTAAGGTCGCTTGATTATAGTTACAGGACATATGTCCTCCTTAAATTTTTAGTTTGAATCGATAGTCCATGGACGCAAAATTAATCAGATAACGTTCAACGGTTGATACTAAAAGAGTAGTTGGGTTTTGATGACATGTCAATAAAAATAAATAATTAAAATTATATGACGTGGGTATGCGCTGTTAGCCCCGTTGTTATGGAGAGACTCTCTGGATGGAGAAGGAATCTTCTGACTCACTAACAAGGAGTAATGATTTTGGAGACAGTGGGCGATAAAATTTATAGATCATCGTATCTGGTAAAAGAAGGGATGCATTGAGTTCCCTAATGATAGATCCGGAATGATGCCGGATACTGGAAATGTAAGGGGTGTCTTGTTTTAGGTTGTCTAGAACAATATCTGTTTCTGTAATGATGGGATGAATAAGTTGAGAAGGAAACGGTGTGAATAATTGTTTTTGCCATAGTGGTTCACCGGTATTTTTATCTAAGCAAATTAAAAGGTCTAAGTTTGGAAGAGGCATATACCATTTGCTTTCAAATAGAGACCCTTCTTGAATTCTAAAAATGCTGACGAGTTGGTTATTTCCAAGAGCTATCGTTGAAACAATTGGCTTTGCAATGGTGCTTCCAGAGTGTGTCCACAGAGAGGCTCCTTTGTTTTCAAGCGAGAGGCACTGAATTTGCCCGGTTGGCATTTCATGGTATTTGTAGGCTTCCGATTTTCCTTGAGAAACAAATAAATGGCCATCATCGATAGTTGGCGTAATTAGGATAGGTGAATTTAGACGTCGCTTCCACAGTAGATCTCCTGATACTTTTGCGAACGCTAAAATTAGGTCCGGAGATGCTAACACAACAACAGTGGTTTGGTTAGCAACAGGGTAATAGTCGGTATCGTAATTGCCATATTTTGTCCAAAGTATTTGCCCATTTCTAGAATCATAAGCGGTTAATTGAGTTGGAGAGTGAATAAAAAGCATACCCTCTGAATAAATAATTTCCGAATGAGGGACATTTTTAAGAGGTAATTTGAATAAGATATTTCCAGTATCGATGGTTAATCCAATTAAGGTTTGGGTTTTATGTTCGTTGATAAAGAAGAGTTGATTGTCTTTCGCTACCATATGGGACGGAATAGGAGATGTATTGTAGGTCCATTTTTTTTGGCCCTTACTCAGGGAGACAGCTGTAATGGAGAGGTTATCGTAAACGATTAACGTGTCGTCAGTTACAACGATATTTTCAGGAGTGAACGGGCCATTTTTTTTTTTACTTAGGGTCCATAGTGTATTAGGCGTGGACGGGAGGCTGAATTTGTCGATAAAAAATTGGTTTGAGGCAGATTTTCCTATCATTTCCCACCCTAGACCTACTTTGTCGGGGAATGAAACATGAGGCCTCTCTCCCTGACCAACCCAAAAGCTATCGAGAACTTCTTTGACATCAGTTTGAATTTTTCCCCAGGATTTTTTGTGGGTTTCAATTGAAACAATAGTCCCTATATTATCTTTAGTGAAGTAGTATTCACCAACCAATTTAGAGGTAATTTGAAGCTTTTCGTCGAGTACTTTTTTTGTGTAAACAGCGACATAGCTATCATCCATATTTGCAACGGCCGATTCGAATTCTGTTCCAGGTCGTTCAAATAAATGGACCCAGCCATCATATTTTGATGAGATTCTGATACGCTGAAGACCATTCGCGGTAACAGGCTCTTTAAAATAATGGATAGAAACGTTAACAGTAGCAATGTGTTTTGGATGTGACATAGGAACAAATCGAACATTTGTAACAGGTGATAATGTCCATCGATTAGGGATCTTAAAATGGATGCCCGTTCGTTCGTTAAAATAGTCTGCAGCCTCTAAAAATGGGGAGGACATAAGGAAGCAAAAGAGCAAGATAAGATATCGAAAATAGTTCATTATTTATAATCATACAAAACAGTTTTCATTTTATAAAGAAAAAAGGGATAGAGTGAGATTTAATTAGGCTTGATTTGGGGCGGAAAGGTGACTATAATGTTTTCCACGTCTTTCGGGGGCGTAGTTCAGTTGGTTTAGAACGCCTGCCTGTCACGCAGGAGGTCGTGGGTTCGAGTCCCATCGCTCCCGCCATATATCTTTTAAATACTAAATCCACCTTCTTGGTGGATTTTTTGGTTTAGGGATTTTTGATTTAGTAACATATAGGTAACAGCATAGTAAATTGGAGATTTTAGTTATGAATAAAAGCCTCAACCCTAGGAAGAAAATAACGATTGTTTTGTTATTGATCTTTTTATTTGGTATTGGTGGGTTATTTATAAAAAATAAATTTGCTAAAGACACACATTTCTATCAATCATTGAATAAGCAAATTAGGCTTGGCAGCCACCAGATCTCAATAGCATCATTAACCAATTTTGATTGGGAAAAAGTTTATTTTATTGGATCCTATAATGGGTTTAAAGACAAAGAAAATAACACTTGCAGTTCAGGAGATTATGATGGCGCCTGGTCATTAGCCTTTACAAAAAATGATGTACTTGTTCAATGCATTAAAGGCAAAAAGCTTTCCTTTGATCGATCCTTAAAGAGTAATACTTTCTTTAGTCGTAACAGCCTTCTAGTTATTAATGATAAAATATTTAATATCAAGGAGGATTAATTATGGAATATACAGGTAAAAATGATGCGACTAAGGAAGCATATGATTATTACAATGAAAATGTTAAACCCATAAAATATTTCTTTGATGAAAAACGTGATGTATGGCTAGTAGATGGAGCTGGCCATAATGATGACCTTGATGCATTTCGACATGCCTATGTCAGTGGCGTTTACACTATAGAGTTAGGAAAAGAAGTTGCTAACCTTTTTGGTCAGGCAAACGAAGTAAAAGGAACCTTGCGTGGTCAACCTGAATCAGAAAAAAATATGGATTTATGGAACAATAGAGTTGGACGTTCTTATGGGGAAAAGACTGAATCTAAATCTGAACTTGCTGACCTCTTACTAAACGCTCTAAAAATTGAAGAGTTAATTATCACGACTAATAAAGATAAGGACTCGAGAAAATATGAAGGGGAAACACAAACACCATCTGT
The DNA here is from genome assembly GCA_018699495.1 of bacterium. GTDB lineage: Bacteria > Margulisbacteria > Marinamargulisbacteria > JABIPA01 > JABIPA01 > JABIPA01. The sequence goes on from JABIQV010000031.1 coordinate 4,136, forward strand.
TGATCCCCAAAAACCTGTGATTGTTGTCAAAGAAAATGAGACAGGTCGAAATGAGTTATTTCTTGATTTATTAAAAGGATCTTTTATGACCCGAGAAAGCTTTGTTAGCCAAATAGAATCTGGTGGTTACACTGGATACACGATTTCAAATATTAATGACCTTCCAACACCAATTTCAAAGCCTGATGGAGTTGCGTCAAACAATTTGGGATAATCGTATTTGAACGTAGAGCATATCCCATACGTTGAACATAACCCATGCGTTAAATGGATTTTTAGGAAATAGTGCTTAAAATGAGCCAGAATAGAAACACAACTCCAGAATGTAACTGGCCCATATGATTACCACTTTCTAATCAGGATCCTTTTAAAATGGCGTAAAATATTCCAATCTTTTTTTGTGCTTAGATTCAAAATAATCGTACTTAAATCTTAAGCTCTCTTCTCTCTATATTAACTGTATAACTAAATATGTAAGATTAATAAAATATCTTAAGAATTAATTAGAAATAAAATAGAGATATTTTTCGGATCTAACTCATATAAATTAATATTGAAACTTGCTTAGTTAATTTACAACTTTGGTTATTGTATGTACAATGTTGTGTAATGTTTATCCACAGAGTGAATTATGTCTGAAGAAATCAACTTCCTTACTATTAAAGAGGCATCAAAAATACTAGGTGTTAATCCTGAGACCTTAAGAAGGTGGGATAAGGCCGGTAAGCTAAAAACTAAACGGCACCCAATGAATAACTATCGGATTTATGATGCAGATGACATTAATAAGCTCAAACAGGACATCTTACCTAAGAAATCTAATCAAGGAGGGTCTAAATGACAGACGACCAAAAGAAACAGTTACAACAACAACTATGGAACATTGCTAATACCCTCCGAGGCAAGATGGATGCCGATGAATTTAGAGATTATATTTTAGGGTTTATTTTCTATAAATACCTGTCAGAGAAGATGCATTTGTATGCCAATAGTATTTTAAAAGAAGACAATACTACTTACGATCAAATTAACGATAAGTCAGATTCAGGACTTGAGATGATTGAAGCTATTAAAGAAGAGGCCTTAGATACTCTTGGCTATTTCCTGAAGCCATCAGAACTATTCAGTGCCGTTGCAAAAAAAGGCTTACTTGAATCACAAGAAGAACACCAAGATAATTTTATTTTGGATGAATTGACTCAAATCTTAGCTCACATTGAGCAAAGTACCATGGGGACAGAAAGTGAAGATGATTTTAATAAACTATTTGAAGATTTAGATTTAACCTCCACGAAGTTAGGTCGAACTGAAAAAGCTAAGAATGATTTGATTTCTAAAATACTGGGTCATTTGGATCGTATTGATTTTAAATTAGATGATACAGAGTCCGATTTATTAGGGGATGCTTATGAATATCTGATTGGTCAGTTTGCAAGTGGTGCAGGTAAAAAAGCAGGTGAGTTTTATACCCCTCAACAAGTATCTAAAATATTGGCAAAAATTGTCACCACTGGAAAGCAACGATTAAAGTCTGTTTATGATCCTACGTGTGGATCTGGATCGCTGCTATTACGAGTAGCCAAAGAAGTTGAAGAAGTATCCGAGTTTTATGGACAAGAACTGAATCGCACTACCTATAACCTTGCTCGAATGAATATGATTTTGCATGACGTTCACTTCGCGAAGTTTGATATTAAACAAGAAGATACATTAGAGCACCCCCAGCACTTAGGTAAAAAGTTTGAGGCAGTAGTTGCTAATCCCCCTTTTTCAGCTCAATGGAGCGCGAGTTCTCTGTTTTTGAGTGATGATCGATTTAGTCAGTACGGCAAACTGGCTCCCAGTTCTAAAGCTGATTTTGCATTTGTACAGCACATGGTTCATCACCTAGATGACAATGGAACGATGGCCGTTGTATTGCCACATGGGGTTCTATTCCGTGGTGCAGCAGAAGGCCATATTAGGCGGTATCTAATCGAAGATTGCAATTATTTGGATGCAGTTATAGGTCTACCAGCTAATATTTTTTATGGGACGTCTATTCCAACCTGTATTTTGGTCCTTAAAAAATGTCGTGAGAATCCTAATGACATTTTGTTTATTGATGCCAGCCAACATTTTGAGAAGGCTAAGAACCAAAACAATCTTCGAGATGAAGATGTTGATAAAATCATTTCAACCTATCAAACCAGAAACAGTGAAGAGAAATATAGTCATATAGCCCCATTGGAAGAAGTTAAAGAAAATGACTATAACCTTAATATTCCACGATATGTGGATACCTTTGAAGAGGAAGCTCCCATTGATTTAGGGGTTGTTGTTCAAGGACTTAAAAAAGTGGATCAAGAGATGATAAAAACAGATGCTTCCATTGTAGAATTTTGTAAAGAATTGGGCATTGAGGCGCCTGTATGACAGCTAATAAATTAAGCACTGCACTTCTATCTGATATTCAACGTGTATTAGACCAAGCTCGCTCTAGCCTTCAACGGTCTGTAAATACGGTTATGGTTCAAACATACTGGGAAATTGGACACCTTATTGTTGAAGACGAGCAGAAAGGGAAGGCCCGTGCAGAGTATGGCAAGCAGCAATTAGAAAACTTGGCTGACGTTTTAACCAAAGATTACGGCAAAGGGTTTGATGGTCGTAATTTAAGAAATATGAGGTCATTTTATCAGACCTATCCAATTTGGAACGCAGTGCGTACCGAATTGAGTTGGACACATTATCGACGATTGATGCGTATCGAAAATGAACAAGCGAGGGACTGGTATACAAAAGAAAGTATCGAGCAAAACTGGAGTGCACGCGCACTCGATAGACAAGTATCAAAGCTCTATTACGAGCGGTTATTGGCTAGCCAGGAAAAAGCACCTGTTGAAAAGGAAGCCAAAGATCATACAGATTCTCTCCAGTTAGGCACAAAATCTGTTTTACGTGATCCTTATGTATTAGATTTTTTAAATCTGCCACATCAATCGTTAGCTGAAACTGATTTAGAGCAAGCTTTAATAGATAACTTACAGCATTTTTTACTAGAACTAGGTAAAGGGTTTGCCTTTGTTGAACGACAGCAGCGTATCCGTACAGAAGACCAAGATTTCTATATCGATTTGGTGTTTTATAATTTTAAACTGAAGTGTTTTTTATTGGTGGATCTAAAAGTTGGCAAAATTTCACATCAAGATGTTGGGCAGATGGACACCTATGTACGTATTTATGATCAGCATAAAAAGGAAGAGTCTGATAACCCCTCAATAGGTCTTATTTTGTGTAGTGAAAAAAGCGAAGCTGTCGCGAAGTATTCGGTGCTTACGGATAGTAAACAACTGTTTGCTTCTAAGTATATGTCGTATTTGCCTACTGAAGCAGAATTGGCGAAGCAATTAGAAATTCAACGGGCTCGGTTTGGAGATGGGGATGAATAGACCTATTCGTATAAACGATTTCGCCAATGTGGCCGGCATGGTTATTTTAGGGAAATTAAATGACAAGGCCTAAGCTGAGGTTTCCTGGGTTTGAGGGAGATTGGGCGGAAAAACGGATGAGTGAAATCTTTAGCTTTC
>JABIQV010000032.1 GCA_018699495.1 bacterium
AAACAATAGAAATGAGCTTTTAAAATGAATAAATATAAAGTTATATCGATACAGCATAACGTAGAGCCTAACTTAATAATAATCACTAAAAACACACGCTATTTTAACCACATTCAAAAAATTGATGGGAAAGATAAAATCGTTTCTTCTTCTGAGAAGATATAAACTAAAAATTGATTGAAAGCCAAGGTATGTAGTTAAAATTTTAATGTATAAAGGATGTATATTATGAGTCCAATAGGAAAAATAGGTCAAAATATTTCTAGTATCGGGATTAGTGCGAATGGGTATAATGCCCTTTCGAAAAAGGGTTCGGAAAATAGCAACAATTCTCAATTAGGTTTTACAGCCTCGTCTACAGGAGGTTCTGCTGGCAATGATTGGTCTAGTTCTAAAGTTCAAAAGGGGCTTCAGGTAGCAGCATCTATGGGTACTGCTATGGGTAATTCTGTTGTTTTTGAATCATGGGGACATAGGTTAATGAACCATACGATTACACACCCTGAGATCCCATTTTCTTCAGCAGTAACCACTGTTAAACATGAATTTACGACTAACTGGCCTAGAGCTATTCAGGTAATACGGGCCTCTGCTGTAGAAGCTGTTGTTCATAGGGGTATTGTTAAATATGGTCCTTTTTGGATGGTTAGAGAGCAATTTCAGGAATGGTTTCCGGAGGATACAGTCGTAGATAAGGCGATGAATGTGGCTGGACCTACAGCAATTTTAACTGTTGGGGAAATGGCTCTTGTGACTCCTTTTACGCGTGGTTACTATCATGTTCTTAATCCTAAAATTCCATATAATTATATCGGTGAAGCGATGCGGGGTATTGCGAAAGAGGAAGGTTTTCGTAGAGGGTTGTGGTCTGGATCTGCCGCATTAGGCTTCAGAACGCTTGCTTTTACTGGTGGCCAGAATCTTGGGATTACCGCTGTTGAAACGGCAAGGTCTAGACTTACACCTGATTTTTCGCTCGAGAATCCGTTGCGTGCAAAAGCTGAGAAGTCCCTTTTCGGTACGGTTTTAGGCGTTTGGTTTTCGATGGGGCCTCAGCTTGTTATGACTCGTGTGTCGGGTATAGCCGGTTCAACTAGTAAACAGGTGTTTTTGGATATGATTAAGAATCCTCGTCAAATGTTGGTGGAGTGTTCTGGGTCTGCCTTTTTATCAAAACTTGCCTTTAAAGGTCCTAATTGCGTTGCGATGATGATGATTCCTGGGTTAATTGTAAATCAAGTAAACCAGAGTCTTCTAAAGGAATAGATTTTTTATTGATTTTTAAAAAAATGAACTAGGATGATTTCGGGGATATTAAATTAAACAAAGGGTAAATGATGACTATTTCTTTTAAAATTATGAGTGTACCTACAAAAACGACTAAACAAAAAAAGTCTGACCGCCAAGAAGACTTAGAACGGTCCCTTCAACAGTTTCATGTACCGAGGACCTTAATGTACGAAAATAAAAACAAAACAACCATATTTAAGTTATTAAGAGCAAGAACCGGTACTGAAAATGATAATCAAATATGTAAACTATGCTTTTTTACATCAGACAGAAATTTAACGAAAGCATCATCCACACTAAAAGACGCATGCCAAAAGATGGGAACCAGTGCGTCTTTTCAACCATTAAGTACCGAATTATTGAGGGTTTATTCCGCACATAAAGAAACAGAACGAAAACTTCTAAACCCTAGTTAAATTAAAAGGTAATTATTCAAATATAATTTGAAATCTTTTATTTTTGACCGCCAATAGAACCATTGTAAAATCGAATAAGCAATGCCGCTCGATGTGCCGTTTCGTCTGTCTTATAAGCGGGTTTCATCCCATGAAATACACGTCTCTCTCTCTCGTCCACGACATACCCAACGCCAGTTTCTAATGGCAATTCTTCGATCAATTGAAAGGGACCCAATTTATCATTTTCAGAATGAAACAGCTGCATATTACCTCCTTCAAGTCCTCCTGAAGATAGAATGAGCGTTGCTAAATACGAAATATGACGAAGACGCTTAAACTGACTATCTCTATGGGGATTAAAGATAAATGGAAAATGATGTGTCTGAATTAATTTTACCTCGGCACGACTAATGGAGTCGTCACCTATATCCTTCAATAAAGTAATTAACACCGTCTCTATTAGAGGGTCGTTAAGAAGTTCAGGATCCGAATACGTCTTTTTTTGGTTACTAGATATAAGAGACTTCTCAGTGTCATAAGTTAGGCGAGTGACACTATCCGTTGTATCTATCAAATAGTGGCAAATCGCGAATTTACTTATCCGATGAATCTCGTTTTTGAACGTGACCCGATTTCCTTTTAATTCTGATAATTTAGGAACTAATCTGTTTGCAAAATCTCGATATGAATCTGGGTCAATAAGAAGATAAGATGTCTCACTGTTAATCATAGGTAATCGATTATACCATTCACCAAAAAAGAAGGCCCGATACTCAATACACCTAATGTATCAAACGAACTAACGGACGCATATTCAAAAACCGACTAAACCCATGCATCAGGTTAAAAAATTTAGTAAATAGATATCACCAAGGTAAAATTTCGCCAGAGGCGTGAAAGAAAACACCCGACGTCTCTAAAGACAGGTCTTTAATACGTTCAACAATCATATCAACAGACTCAATAACAGTTATAAGTCCTCTGTTATTCGTCATATCCGTTTGAACGGAACCAGGATGAATAATCCCAACAGAAATGTGACGTGGTTTTAAATCAACAGATAACGATTTAGATGCAATATTAAGAGCCGCCTTAGACATTCTGTACCCAAGCCGTGAGCCTGACGTATTATCTTCTACAGACCCCATACGAGAGGTGACCATAATAATCTTTCCACCATTTACGATTTTATCTAAAAAAGCAGCAACAAGTTTAACTGGCCCCAACGCATTAACTTCAAACTGATCAGATATTCGGTCAATAGCATCAGAATCCAACTCAAAAATATCTTCTTGGCTCAATATTCCTGCAACATTCAAAAACAAGTCTATTTTTTGGTCCCCAATGTCGCTCACCAACGATTTAATAGATGAATTACGTCTAATATCAATGTCACGATAAATAGAAACAGGTAAAGCATCTAATTCCGCGGAAGACGTACGACAAACAGCTAACACGTTTTCTGTGTGAGCATATCGTTTAACGAGCTCAAGCCCAATCCCTTTATTTGCCCCGGTAATTAATATAGTTTTTTTCATAAAAAAAGTTTATCACAAATTTTATTCAAAACAAAAAGTAATCT
>JABIQV010000033.1 GCA_018699495.1 bacterium
TAGTTTTAGGGCGCGTCATTCGGGAAGATATGATTGCTTACTTAGTTCAAACAACGAAATCCGTTATATTTGCTGAATTGACAGGGGTTTTAGGGTATAAATCGACATCTGTTGACCGTCCTAAAGTAGGCGATTGGGTTCTTGGTACACAGAAGACAAAAGATTTATTTCTTATTCACCAAACACTAAAACGAAAAAATAAGATTTCTCGAAAAGCGTCTGGAAAAAAAACGGAAGAACAAATTTTAGCAGCGAATGTAGATTTGGTTTTTGTTGTTATTGGTCTCGATCATGATTTTAATATTAATCGATTAGAACGATATTTATCTTTAGGAAAACAGCAGGGCGCAAAAACTGTCGTTGTTTTGAATAAAGTAGATATTTGTAAGAATGCTGATGAAATCAAAAATCAACTATTAAAGGCTCCGGGTAAACAGGATGTTGTGATGATAAGTGCCATACATAATATGGGTATTGATCACCTTGCTGAATTATTTAAACCAAATAAAACTGGGATTCTGGTTGGGTCATCGGGTGTTGGAAAATCGACTCTAGTGAACAGTTTACTTGGTAGAAATGTGCAAGCTACAAAATCTGTTAGAGAGTCCGATAGTAAAGGTATGCATACAACAAGTTTTAGACAGCTGTTTCTTTTACCGAATGGTGGATGTTTAGTTGATACGCCTGGAATGCGTGAATTGACCCTTTGGGAAGATGCTACTCAATTGAGTGAGTCTCATAATGATATCGTTGAACTGGGGCTGACCTGTAAATTTAGTAACTGTAGTCATACAGTAGAAAAAGGGTGTTCGATTTTAGAGGCGATTACTAACAAGGTCTTAGATAAGAAACGATATGATAATTACGTTAAACTTCAAAGTGAACAGGAACGTTTGCGAGTTCAAAAAAGTCGGAAAGCTAAGATTGAGATTAAAAAAAATCAAAAAAAACTTTTAAATTCTTACGATGAGTCGATTAATTTCAAAAAACGTCATGGCTTATAGCCAGTCCCAACTAAAATGCCCGCTTCCATGTTTGTATTTATGTATACTAATACACGGTATTCAAACCTGAAAATGGACATTTTAATTTAGACTGGCACTAAGGTTTTGTATTTTTTTTGTTAAATTTTTGCTTAGGGCTATGGATAATTTGATAGCTGGTGTAGACTAGTTCATTATGAAAAAACAAATACAGATACTTTTAGACAAAGCGATACAAAAACGATCATTACTTATAAAACCTCCATATGATACGGCTTTCCGACTTTTAAATGGCTTTTCTGAGGGAATTCCTAGTTTAGTTATTGAAATTTTTGGGCGAACTGTTGTCTTTCATGACTACGGGTCGGATGACAAAAAAAACGAAGATGCGTCGGAAACGTTAGTAGAAACAGAATGGAAAACAGAAGCTGTTGTTGACGAGGTAGCTTCAGATTCCTTAGACGATGTTGAGGTAACCCCTACTTTAGATTTAGAAAAAGATCCGGAAGCGAAGCCGGAATCGGATTTGATTTTGGAAATGGCATTATCTCTAGTTAGAGAACAGTTACCATGGGTATTATCCGGAGTATTGAAAAAAAGACGTAGCCAAGTCGCTGAAGAGCGTTCTGGTGTTCGCTTATTTGGTACCGAGTTATGTTCAAGAATTGAGGAAAATGGCGTTTTGTATTCTATTAATTTGCTTATGAATAGAGATTCAAGTTTTTATTTGGATACGAAATTATTACGTAAATGGGCGAAAGATAATTTGGCAGATAAATCTGTATTAAATACATTTGCTTATACTGGAAGTTTGGGAGTTGCTTGTTTAGCTGGAGGTTCAAAAAAGGTTCTTCAATTAGATATGCATCGTAAATTTTTGAATGTTGCTATGCGGTCAGCAAAGTTAAACGGTAAAGAAGTGAAAGAGTCTGATTACCAAACCTGTGATTTTTGGTCTCGTATCAATCAGTATAAAAAATCGAAGAAGATGTTTGATTGTGTAATTTTGGATCCTCCTGTTTATTCCAAAACAAGAAAAGGAACCATTGATTTAGCGAATAATTATGAAAAGCTTATAAATAAAGTACGGCCAATTATAAATGATGGTGGGTATTTAATTACAATTAGTAATGCCCTATTCCAACGTGGAGATGATCATAAAGCTGTTTTGGATGCATTGTGTGGTGATGGCTATTTAAAAGTAGAAAAGTTAATAGATGTTCCAGATGACTGTTTGGGTAACCCGAATACTATTAAACAGTTCCTTCCTGCGGATCCTTCTCCCTATAATCATTCGACTAAGATTACTGTGTTGAGTGTAAAAAGAAAAAGTACAAATCTCTGAACTTCATTGAATTACGTCAGTAGTTAATGTATTTTTTCTTCGCTTTTTATTTTTTGTCATCAATGTTGAAAATGAAGCCGATACAAAAATAGTTAGCCCCCCTACGACACTTGTCATATCTAAATTTTCTTTAAAAAATACCCATCCTAATATTGCTGAAAATAATAGTGTCATAAATTCGATTGGGGTAAGTACCGTTAACGGCGCTCTTTTAAAGGATTCGACAAGAGCAAGATTGCTAACAATCGTAAAAAAGGTTACCAAAGCCAATAGTTTCCATTGATCGAAAGTTGGTGTTATCCAATTTGGAATGGCTACAAACATGGTTAAAGGAATAAAACTTAATGATAAAAATCCTGTTAGTTTTATTTGAGATTGAGTAGCTGATAAAAATTTGGTTATCACCATTGCGACAGACCATCCTATAGCGGATATTAGAGCAAACCATATATAAGGACTAACGTCTCGGAAACCAGGACGAATAACTATCATTGCCCCGGTAAGACCTCCTATTAATCCGACTAGTTTAACCCATGTCATCTTTTCCTTCAGAAAAAGCACGCCTAAAGCGGTTGTAAATAATGGTGCTGTAAAGCCTACGGCATAGAGATCTGAAAGATGAACATATTGTAAAATAGATAACCAGATGAGAATTGCAGTAAATAAGAATAGGGATCTCATTGCATAAAGTAACCAGTATTTTTTCTTTATATAGACTTCTTTTTTGTAAATGAGCAATGGAAATAATATAATCACAATTCCAAAGCTTCTTATGAATGTAATTTGAAACACGTTCATTCCTGCTTCGTTTAGAATGCGTACGATAACGTCTGCTGCCGGAAGTGTTAGGCAAAATATGACCATGAATAGTGCACCTGTCAAAATGTTCATGTTTGGGATTATAACATCAATCTTGGACTGAAAATTTTGTTTTTGGATCTGGTATTCTATTTAAGAAAGGGTCTGTGTGTATTCAGTGACGTTTAGGATTGACTAGAAAATATAATTCATCGAGAATACGGTTTATGAAAGTTTGGGTTGTTGATGCATTTACTGATGAACCGTGTAAGGGAAACCCAGCTGCAGTCGTAGTGGTTCAAGACTTTCCATCTGTTTCTAAAATGCAGTCCATTGCTTTATATATGAATCTTTCGGAAACATGCTTTGTTAAACATATCGGGTCAGGAAAATTTTATATTCGATGGTTTACCCCCACTGTTGAAGTTAAACTATGTGGGCACGCTACCTTGTCGGCAGGCTTCGTTTTAAAGACATGTTGTGGTGTGGACACTAAGGTTATTCAGTTTGAGTCGATTGGTGGGCCTTTAACTGTCGAATCATCAGGGGGCTATTTCTCTCTTACGTTAGAGTCTGATGAGATGAGGGAGAATATAGTGGATGAACGGATTTTGGATGCATTAGGAGATACGTCTGTTTTTCATTCGGTAAAAGGTAAGGCCGACGATAGTTTTTTGGTTTATGTCTACTCTAATCCTCTTTCTGTGCGAAATCTAAATCCTAATTTTGTTAAGCTTAAAGAAGCGACCGCTAATGCTATTATCGTCACGTCGAAGGGCGACTTGGGTTATGATTACTTACTTCGTGTTTTCGCTCCTCAATATGGAATTGATGAAGACCCAGTTACTGGAAGTGCGCAGGTTTTATTGGCTTCGTATTGGGCGTCTCAATTTCAAAATAAAACTGAATTCGACGTGTTTCAAGCTTCTCCTCGTACAGGGAGGCTTAGGGTTTCTTATCTTGGAAAGACAGTAACCGTTTCAGGTCAGGTTGTATTGGTTTCTAGTCAGGACATTTATTAGGTTACTTTGGGTAAATTCTACGTTTATCGTTATGTTAAGTTACTTGTATCCTGTCTATTTAGGACTTTAGACGGCCTTCCAAAGTGAATCAGTGAAATAATTTTTCGAGTCGGTAAAGTTTTTAACTACGTTATAGCCACTATTTTTACTCAAATAACTGATATCACTTGGTAGAAATTTAAAGGAATATTCAAGGTGAATGGGTTCTAGGTAATCAAAGCTTATGGTGCTAGATATTTTATTAATTTGGACCTGTTGTTTTTCTTTTGAAAGCAAATAACTTTCCATTGCACCTAGTATTGGGTTGTAGAATCCGTAGTGTTGAAATTTAGACAAGTCAAAATTTCCGTCTAATTCTACATTTATTCTATTCAGGAGGTTAATGTTGAACAATTCTGTATACCCGGAAGAGTCGTTGTAGGCTTTATTTAAGATAGACGTGTCTTTTTTTAAGTCAAACCCTATAAGTGCATAGTCATTTATGTTTAATTGATTTCTTAGTGTGTTCAAAAAGGAGATACTTTCAATTTGATTAAAATTTCCAATATTGGATCCTAAAAATAGAACAATTTTTTGATTTTCCGACTGATTTTTAAGGTAATTAAGGCCATCCAAATACTCTGAAACGATGCCATGAATATTAAGATTTTTATGTTTTGGAATAGACCCTTCGAGTAAGGTCATTGCTTTACTTGAAATATCGATAGGATAAAAATTCACATTGGTATTTGCATCTAAAAACCCCTGTATAATTAGGTTTGTTTTGTGCCCGTCCCCTACGCCTAATTCTATAATATCTATTTTGTCTTTAGATAGACTATTAGGAAGTTTGTCTTTCATATCTTGGAGAATTTCGTATTCCGTTTTTGTTGGGTAGTAGTCGGGATGGGTTGTTATTTTTTGGAAAAGTTCGCTTCCAATATCATCGTAGAAATATTTTGAAGATATACGTTTTGGTGACTGTGTTAGACCTTTGAAGATGTCTTCTGCAAAGTCTTTCTTTTTTTGTTCGATTTGTTTATTGGTTTCTTTGATTAAATTTGAAACATTCATTGGATATCCTTTGCTAAGCGAATTCCTGAAAACATCCAACGTTGATGTGGTTGATAGAAATTTCGGTAAGTAGGGCGTGAATGATTTTTTGGAGTTGCTACGCACCCGCCTTTTAAGACGAACTGGTTGCACATGAATTTTCCGTTATATTCTTTTAGTATTCCATCAAACTGTTTGTAACCTGGATACGGTGAATAATGGCTTTGTGTCCAGCACCATACCTGGTTTGTTGGTTCGTCTGTATTTAATGGGTGGATGTGTTCATAAGTTTCAGAAATACGTGGGCTTTCTTGAATAGGGTCACGATTTAGGCTTATTTCAGGGTTTAACTCTAGATTTAACGTTGTATAGTTTGTTTGTGTAGTGGTGATTCGTTCTGCAGGTGGACTATTTTCGTCCTTTATAGAGTGCGACGTTAGATATATTTCCAGTTCGTGTTCTGTAGGCAGTCTATGTCCTGCCCAAGCCGCATAAGCATTTGCTTCAAAGTAATTGATATGAACGACTGGGCTTTCTAAGTCTAAGGGAATAAGGCCGTGTAACGTAAACTCAAACCATAACCCATCTTTTTGGTGCCAATATAGAGGAGATGATGGCTTGTTTGTTGTTACCCAGTCCCATCCAAGACTCAGCCAATAGGTGGGTGACGCGTATATATTGGCTTGAATAAACTTTAGATAGTCACCGTTTGTGATGGTTTTGTTACTTATAGAAAATGCATGAATGTAACATTTATGCTGAGGTTTTTCGTTGTCATAAGAGAAGCCGTTTGAGTCATGTCCAATGTTATAAATGCCTTTTTTAAATGGTATCCATTTTTGTTTATTTATTGTTGAGTGAGGTAAAGGATTTTTATAATATATTGGCAAACACGGATTTTCAGAAAGACTTGCTTTTATATCCATATAAAGAAGTTCTTGATGTTGTTGTTCGTGTTGAATTCCTGTAGTTAGTAACAGGTTTAAGTCGTCATTGTTAATCGTAGTAGTTAGGAGGGTCATCATTTTTTTATCTACATAGCATCGATAGTCATATATTTCGGTTACTGTTGGTCTGGATAAATTTCCTCGTTCAGATTGTGTCCAATGTGCACCGGCTGCTTTGTAATAAGAATTAAATAGTTTTGAAAAATTTTCGTTGTATTTTTTGTAGCCTTTTAGATAGTTGGCTAAAATCATTTCTTCGAAAAACCATGTGGTGTGCCCAAGGTGCCATTTTGGGGGACTTACGTCATTAGAAGGTTGAACGACGTAATCTTCAATTTCTAAATAGTTGCAAATATTTTCGGTATTTTGGCGACATTTTAAGTAGGTATTGACACTAGAATTTGGATCTAATGTATTTTCTAATGCCTTGAATGTATTGCCGGGTCTATTTTTTATATTACTGGAAAGCATCCCCTCAGTTTACCTTTTCACTCTATTTTTTTGAAGTATAACAGACGGTATGATTTTTTTTTCTATAGTTATACTATACACGGCCATGACGATATCTTTTCGGTTGAAGGGTTACACGGTCCTTACTTAATAGGGGATTTATCTGATTGTCTGTTTGTGGTGATGCTATTGATTTTATAACCTATTTATCTGGTCTAATTGCAAAGGAAAAAATTAATCAGGTCGCACCGATTATGTGCCTTTAGTTTACATCACTAAAAGATTAAGTTTTAAGTTTATATCCAGTTTTAAATATCCATCGAATAATTAGTAAGCTTACGATTAAAAACAAGGCCGCCATTATAAAGCTGACGCCAAGGTTAACGTCGCCACTACCATAAAAACTCCATCTAAACCCACTGATTAAATAAACAAGTGGATTTAAAAATGATATTTTCTGCCAGATTGGAGGTAGCATTTTTAATGAATAAAAACTTCCGCCTAAAAATGTTAATGGGGTGATTACCAATAGTGGTATGATTTGAAGTTGTTCAAAATTTTCAGCCCATATCCCGATTATAAATCCAAATAAACTAAAGGTAATGCACGTCAGTAAAAGGAATAGTGTCATTAATGGGATATTTTGAATGCTTACATCTACAAAAAAGTTTGCCGTTCCTAATATTAACAGTCCTAAAATTAAGGATTTACTAGTTGCTGCTCCGACGTAGCCAATAACAATTTCCAGATAGGAAATAGGCGCGGATAGTTGCTCGTATATGGTTCCTGTGAAGCGAGGAAAATAAATGCCAAAGGAAGCATTTGATATGCTTTGGGTTAGTACGGACAGCATGATGAGCCCGGGTACAATAAACGAGCCATAACTTACGCCATCAATAGATTTAATTGATGATCCTATCGCTGAACCAAAGACCACGAAGTAAAGCGATGTTGAAATGACAGGGGCCGCGATGCTTTGTCCAATGGTTCGAAACATTCGCATCATCTCGAACATATAAATGGTTTTTATTGCTTGAAAATTCATGAATTCTTTACCAATTCTACAAAGATCTCTTCGAGAGAGCTTTGTTTTGTGGTTATGTCTTTATATGTAATATTTTCTGTCTTTAGAGCATCAAATAAGTTTGATATATGGATATCTGTATTTTTTGAGTCGTATTCATAGTGTAACACTTTGTCTTTTATCGTAAGTTTAAAATTGGCCAATCGTTTTGGAATTTTTTTTAGTTCGTTATCTAATTTAAAAGAGATATGTTTTTTTCCAAGCTTTTTAATTAGTTTTTCTTTTTTTTCCACTATTACTATTTTTCCATTGTTAATAACCCCTATTCTATCGGCCATTTCCTCGGCCTCCTCAATATAATGTGTGGTTAGAATAATAGTGACGCCAGACTTTCTAAGCGCATGTAATTGAGTCCACATGTCTTTTCTAAGCGAAACGTCTACGCCTGCGGTTGGTTCATCTAAAAATAGAATATCTGGCTCATGTGCCAGGGCTTTTGCAATCATCACCCGACGCTTCATTCCGCCTGAAAGAGTCATCATTGTATTTTTTCTTTTGTCCCAGAGTGATAAACTTTTTAATAGATTTTCTATGAATTTATTATTTTTTTTGAATCCAAAGAGGCCGCGGGTAAATTGAACGGTGTCCCAGACGGTTTCAAACATGTTGGTGGTTAGTTCCTGTGGAACAAGTCCTATACGTTGTCGAATATCACGAGGCTGGTCTTCTATATTTTTTCCATCAACGCGTATGGTTCCAGATGTGAGTCGCACTAGTCCGCAAATCATGCTTATTAGGGTCGTTTTACCTGCTCCATTTGGCCCTAACAAAGCGAATATTTCACCTGATTTTATAGACAAGTCGACATCTGTTAAGGCCTGGAATTTACCTGCATACGTTTTGTTGAGTTTTGATATTTCTATTATTTCGATCATAATTAGCATTTTATTATTGATGGAGTTTAGATAAAAAGCAATTGTTTGTCTTTTATGTTAAAAATTTAGATTTTAATATTATTTTTGATTTGTAGTAGTCTATGTCTTTAGGTGTGTATAAAGTCGACGTAAATCTATTTATGTAGTTTATGAAAGTTGGTAAAAAATGAAATTTTATTCTTATAAAAATTGCGGAACCTGTCGAAAAGCGAAAACTTTTTTGATCAATGAAGGTATTGAATTTGAGGAAATATCCATAAGAGATTATCCCCCTTCAAAAGCGGAACTCAATATGATGATTGATAGATATGAAGGAAATTTGAAACCCTTGTTTAACACTTCTGGCAGGGATTACCGTGCATTAAATGTCAAAGATATGGATTTAAGTAGGAAGACAGCCGTAGACCTCTTAAATTCGAATGGAAATTTGATTAAACGACCGTTTGTTGTAGATGGTGATAAGTCTCGAGTAGGATTTAATGAAAACAATTGGACTGCTATTTGCGGGACCTAAGTCTTATTTTATAATTTCATTTCAGTCATCAGTTTGTACCTGATGTTAATTGAAATAAAATGTTGTGTATGTGAGTATGCTTTCGATGGTACAAAATATAAAAAGATAGATAAAATTCCTATATGGAAGTGTTATTTTGGTCTCATTAAATTTAACTTTTATAAACCTTATTAAGGTATAAACAAACAGCATTGCTCCACCAATTTCGCACCCATCTTCTAAAAATATAATAAGTTGGTACGTAAGATCGTCAAACTGGAATTGAGCGAAAAGACTGCTGAAAACTTCAAAGAGCACTGCGCCAGAAACATAAAGAAACCCTGATATTAATGTTAACCAAAATATCTTTTTTGGAAGGTTTCTTAGGAAATTAATGGAACAAAGAAAGACGATAAGTGCCAAAGGAACATAAACGAAAATCCAAGCAGGAAAATATGAAGATGGTAGTCTATTAAGCCCTTCATGAATAGAAAACCATTCGTCGCACATTAAGAAATAAAAAACGTAACCTAGTCCTTTCCATGCCTTATGTGGAAGTGATTTAGCTTTCATTTTATTGCCAATATATAGTAATAAGTACGCTATTACTAAAAGAAGAAATGCTGAGAAAAAAGATGGGAGATTTTTTTCAAATTCAAAGAAAAATAAGTCTAAGAGCGGCGTTTTTCCAAAGTTGATTTCGGTTAGGCGAGTGAAATAAAATACACTTACTGATATATGAGCCGTCCACAAAAAAAGCATGATTTTAAACAAATTTGATTTGATATTAGTTAATGATAGCGTTTTAATTTTTGGAACGATGATTTTTATTACTTGCAATCTGATCTCCTTCTTCTTTCAAAATTTTTTATAGCATTATTGGTTACCTTTTAACAATGCTTTCTATATTGCGATAGTTTAGTGAGTGTTAGTCATTTCAGTAATTTTGGATAAAAAATCTTTTCCATATTTAGCGAGTTTTTGAGGCCCTACCCCATTCAACTCTAAAAATGAACTGTCCGTTTTTGG
Organism: bacterium; assembly: GCA_018699495.1. Taxonomy (GTDB): domain Bacteria; phylum Margulisbacteria; class Marinamargulisbacteria; order JABIPA01; family JABIPA01; genus JABIPA01. The sequence continues at coordinate 10,059 of JABIQV010000033.1, forward strand.
ATGAGCTTTTGCCATTTCCATAAGTGTTTTGTCGTGAAAGATAACGTAAGGCGGAACATTTTGTTTGTTTGCCAGGGCTAGTCGTAGCGATTTAAGTTCCATATAAAGTTTATAGTTATCGTCAGATACAAATGATGGTGGTTTTGTATTTGATTTTTTACTAGATTCAGGTTTTGCTTTCACAATTCTTTTTTTAAAGAAAATTTGTTTATTGTTAAATAAAATATCTCGGGACTTCTGAGTGAGTTTAAGTAACGGGTAGTCTCCGTCCGAGACGATAAGGTAGCCTTGGTTTATGAGTGAAAAGATGAAATGTCTGAGTTCTGATTTTGAAAAGTCGCTCAATAGTCCGTAAGTCGATAGTCTATCGTGATTTCTATTTAGAATTAATTTTATTTTGGCACCTTTAAGAATATCTGAAACGTACCCTATTCCAAATCGTTGCTGGAGCTTGTAAACGCAAGAAAGAATTTTTTGTGCGATTATTGTCCCATCCATGTTTTCTGCGGGTTCTAAACACGTGTCGCAGTGATTGCATGGTGTTCGTTTAAAGTTTTCGCCAAAGTATTTTAAAATTTCTTTACGTCGACATTCGGTCGAATTACATAAAGCCAACATTTGGTCAGACTTCCGTTTCATTTGGTTTCTTATCGACCCCTCTAAAACATCGTCAGCAAACTTTTTTTGCATGACTACATCTTGGAGTGAGTAAAGCATGGTACATTCGGATTCTAGGCCATCTCGCCCTGCCCTTCCAATTTCTTGATAGTATTGTTCGATATTTTGGGGCATGTCGATATGGAATACGAATCGGACATTGGGTTTGTTTATCCCCATTCCAAAAGCGACTGTTGCGACAACTATGTCTGTTTTTTCATAAATGAAATTTTCCAGTGTACGTTGTCTTTCTTGGTCCGACAGACCTGCGTGATATTTTGCTACGTTAAATCCTTTTGAATTTAGATCATCAAAGAGACGGTCTACTTTTTTTCGAGTACTTGCATATATTATTCCTGAGGCCCCTTTATGCGACTGGAGGCAAGTTTCCAGTTGAAATCTGTAGTTATCTTTTTCGTATACTTTTAAGGTAAGGTTTTCCCGGTCGAAACTGGCTTTTATGTGGACGGGGTTCGTCATATTTAGTTGTGTTGAGATGTCTTTTTCTACATCTGGTGTCGCCGTGGCTGTAAATGCAGATATAGGAATCGTAGGAAATTGCTCTTTTATTAAAGATAGCGACCTGTACTCTGGTCGAAAGGCGTGACCCCATTGAGAAATACAATGAGCTTCATCAATTACAAATCCAGATAAATTGGATTGTTTTAATCTGTCTATAAACCCGGGTGTGGTTAGTCGTTCTGGAGAAATATATATGAGTTTGTATTCGTGCATATGTTGCATGATATATTCGTTGTCCATCATGTCGTTGGAACTGTTAATGAATGCTGCAGATATGCCTTGTTTCGATAGCTGCATGACTTGATCTTGCATTAATGATATTAAAGGAGATAACACGATAGTGGTTCCCTTTTTTAAGACGGCTGGTAATTGATAACAGAGTGACTTTCCGGACCCTGTAGGCAAAACAGATACCACGTCCTCGTTATTCATTATCGAATAAATGATGGTTTCTTGATCTGCTTTAAATGAGTTAAATCCAAAGTGTTTTTTAAGAGCTATATGGTATTGATTTTGTAATGTCATAATCGAGTAA
>JABIQV010000034.1 GCA_018699495.1 bacterium
CCTTTATCAACCCGAGCTTTTATTTCCTCAACTTGTTCCTGAGTCAAACACTTCTTCCTACCTCTATATAACCCCTTATTCTTAGCAATCGTTATCCCTTCCATTTGTCGCTCTTTAATTAACGACCTCTCAAACTGGGCAAAGGCTCCCATTACTGATAATAACAATTGAGACATCGGAGACTCTTCTCCCGTAAAAGAAAGACCCTCTTTAAGAAACTCCACTTTGATATTTTGATTCGTTAACGTTTGTACTAACTTTCGAAGATCATCTACATTCCGAGCCAACCGATCCATACTAAAGGAGAATGTAAAACGACTTTAATCAAAAACATCCGGATTAACCCAAGAACGTTTCAAAAGAGATTAAACCTCGTCAATCAACTCAACGAATTTATCGACAAAAAATTTCAATAAAAATATAAAGTTTAAATATTTATTATGCTCAATATTAACTAAAATTTAGTTGATATAAACTAGTTTTTAGTGTAAAAAAAATGTATTATGATTGAAAAAATATTGGGGATCCAAATTCCTGATGAACTTCTTTTTAATTACAATCAAACTCTAATTTAGTACCAATTTTTCGTCTATGAATTAATTGTGGATTGATTTTTCTCACATAATATCACATAATATCACATACAATGGATGATAGATTAAACAAACGTCTAACCAGACGTCTCAATTTAAACAGTGAAATTATAGAAGACGTCTATAGTACGTTGTCCCAAATTGACGCTGTTAAACAAAGTTGGTCAATTACGGGAAAGCTGTTACCACAAACAATTAATAGGCTGACGACGAGTGTAATAGTTACATCAACTGGTTCGTCCAATCGTATTGAAGGAAATCAACTTTCAGACGACGAAATCGATTCCTTGTACCGAAATTTACGAATTAAAAAGTTTAAGACAAGAGACGAACAAGAAGTAGCTGGATATCTTTCTGTTTTGTCAGTTATATTCGATTGTCATGACGAAATGTCCATTTCAGAATCAATAATTTTACAATTGCATCGGGATATGTTGGCTTACAGCCATTCGGATGAACGTCATCGTGGAAGCTACAAGTTTGGGTCCAATCGAGTAGCCGCTAAAGATACCTCAGGAAATATAGTTGGGATTATTTTTGAACCGACACCTCCTCATCTTGTTTCTAAAGAAATGCAGGAACTCCTTGAGTGGTATCAAATAGCAAGCAGTATAAATTATAAACACCCATTGATTTTAATTGCTAATTTTATTTTTGAATATTTAGCCATACATCCTTTCCAAGATGGAAATGGACGAACAAGCCGGTTATTAACAAATTTAATGTTACTGAAAGCTGGTTACAAGTTCACAAGCATTGTTTCTCACGAAAAACATATTGAGGCCAATAAAGTTGATTACTATCATGCGTTAAACAAAGTTCAATCTAGTTGGAAAACAGAATCCGAAGATATGTCACAATGGTTTCTATTCTTTTTCAAAATCATTCTTGAACAATCCAAGGAAGCGCTACGTATTCTAAAAGGAGACAACATTGATTATCTCCTTTCAGAGAATCAATCTGCGATATTAAATTGGGCGAGAACGCTATCGACTAAAACGTTCGCAAGAAAAGATGCGATTGAATCACTAAAAATTCCACCACGAACAGTTGAAGCTGCAATCAAAAAACTGCTCGATTTAAAACAAGTTGAACGGCTCGGAGCGGGGCGGGCTACCAGATATCGATTGATTGGATAGGGACTCGGTTTAAATGGGATGTCGTGATTAACGATATTTAAACTCACATAAACTCACACAATATCACATGACATACAGTGTAGATTAACTTATTAAATATATATTTATTAGCTTTAAAGCTAAATTTATTTATTTAAAAATGTTATTGTAAGGGCATGCTAAATTTATAATAAATAGAATATAGGATAATTTTAATTAAAATGAACAAGAAAAAACTACAACGAACTCAATTAGATAAATTATTTTCAGTCTTCAAAGGAAACTCTACCGGAATCCACGAGAATGTATCGTGGATTAATCTAATTCGAACCTCTTTAGGCATGACCTTACTTCAGTTGGCGCAAAAGCTATCCATTAGTGCGCCTAGTCTCAAAAAATTGGAAACAAACGAATTGAAAGGCACAATTACATTGAATTCGCTCAAGCGAGTAGCGGACCAATTAGACTGCGATGTTGTATATGCACTTCTCCCACGAACATCGTTGACCGGTTATTTAAAAGCGAACGCTTATAAAAAAGCAGCAAGACTCATGGAAAATACAATCGAAACAATGGATTTAGAAAATCAAGCTCTTACTGAAGACGAGATTCAATATAATATAGAAGATATTGCCGAAGAATTGATTAGAAAAACAGACAAACAAATTTGGAATGAAACAAACTAGGTGACTGAAATGGGAGAGTTCGGTCCATTAAGACTGAACCGAAAGACGCCAAACAAAGAAACTCAAGCTGCAATTATGGATTTTAAACAAAATAAAAATTCTTTTAAAGAATACGAGTCTTGGGACAATCTTTTCAAAGACGTAGAAGAGAGGGTAGGAGGGAATCCAGCCTATCAAAAAGCAGCCGCTTCTCTCAGAGGATATCGAGGAAAAGAAGGATTCTCTCAAAAAACATTGGCGGACTTATTAAAAACAACTCAGTCAAATATTTCAGCGATAGAAAATGCAAGATATCCAGTTGGAAAAAGATTGGCAAAAAAGTTAGCTATGATAAAACAGTCGTTATTTATTTTAGAAACGCTGTTTAAGTGCCGCACAAACAGAAGAATTTCGATGCCCTACTCCATCAACAGCGCCATTAAGGCGCCTCAGTGTCCAAAGTAATGCCAGTTCTGAGCTTCCAAATGGACCAATGACCATACTAGCGAACTATTTGTCATATTTTTTTCCTTTTTTTTAAAATTCCTCAAGTATATCAGAATTGGTTCTTCCAAATTGGAATATCCAATCTGTTACTTCTTCTTTTGTATCGGCAGTTGCTCTTTTCTCCAATAGGTATAAAGCGTCTCCCGACTAATTCAGTTTTAAAATTTATTTTTAATTAATTTTGTCTTTACTTCTTAAAAAGATGTAAGCAGATACAATTTCCGAATATTTAAAAATTCTTAACTCGGCGTCTTTTGGTATAGTCTTAATAGTATTTACCAAAATGCTATAACAGCTTTCATTTATTCCCTTTCCTTTTAAAATTTCTTGTGATTTTACCATTTCCGAATCGTTATTTTTCAAATGTTTTGGCTACCCTTACATTAACGTTTTTTGCCCACTCATATCTACTCAGTAATTTAGGAACCTGGAATTCAAATCGCCTAACCAGTTTATCTACCTCTTTTTCAGAATCTTTTTCAGAATAATATATACTCACTGAAACATCATCTTCGAAAGAATTTACTGTTGTATCAAATGTTTTAAACCCGTTCACATAACTACTAACCAATAATTTTATATAATCTTTTTTTTCTAATTCAATAGTTCCTCCTATCAAATTAATAACCCCAAAAACACAAATCAAACCATAAATTAAAATTCTATTCATTAAAATACTCTCCTTATTACATATCCAAGATATGACTCTTAATTTTACTTAATATTTCCTCAAAAGAAGGAGGTTCTTTGTAATACAAAGCTCGGGTATCTTTATAGAAATTACTATAGGTTTCTCTATTCTTTTTATCTTCTAAAATAAAAGCATCGTTACTCGAAATAGTTTGATTGTCTGCATTTGGGAAACGTTTATTTTTATAGTTTTTATATTCATTAGTTCCTAAAAAATTTAGGACATCTGAATTTTGTAACAATGAATAGATATCATAATAATGTCTCATAAAGTTTTTTGGGAAGATTCCTGTTTCAAGGTACTTCCTATGCTTCGTAGATATCGCCTGTAATTTTTCAACAAATGTATATTGAGGTAGAAAGCATTTTACCTGTTTTGCCCGGTTATCAATGAAATTCACACCACTTGCTTGAGCCTTGTCCCAGACCCAGGAACTAATAGTTAACAATTGATTAGGAGTTACAACATCAAACCCCAATTCCAATAACACGCCTTGTTTAATGCCTTCTAGATAGGGAAACTTCGACGTATAAATTAACCGAATTCCTGCATTAAATAATTTTCTATCATCAAATTCGTTATCTCGTTCAGATGAAATAATCCCATCAATATCAATACCTTTAGAAAGCTCATTAAAATAATTAGCCCTTCCTTCTATATGCTTACTCTTTGTATGGTTCTTACCAATTTTAACGTCTGAATCATTTACTGGATCGAGTCTAATATCTAGATCTTCTGAAAATCTGTTAATAATCCCAAAGCCTTTTGATAAAGATGTTCCACCCTTTAATTCAAAATCAAAACCCTGGTCTTTCAAACCAAACAAACAATGCATTATCCAATAGTCTTTTTCTATTAAATAAGGATGTATTTCTTTTTCGTCTGAGACAATTTGTATTAAGTCTAAAAAATTTGGGTGATTATGAAGATAATTAGCGTCCATCACTATCCTCCAATAAAGGTTCAAAAAAGCGTTTTGTTCGTATCTTTCCAACCAACTGTACCATTTTTAGTAGTTTAACTTTGTTGTTCATATTCTTCACCTTGGATGTTATTTTTTCCAAAA
>JABIQV010000035.1 GCA_018699495.1 bacterium
GGGAAAAGTAGTTATATATATTCATGATAAGGTTTATTTTCAAAGATTTGCTATACGTGCCTTTGGAGAAGGTGTGACTGAACATGGCTCTTGGTTCCAAAACTGGACTACCGTAGATGAACCTCTGACAGCGACAATTAAAAAAGATGTTAAGTTTCAAAATGAAACGAATAAATTGGTCTTAAAAGATCCTAATGGGTCATCAGTCACGTTTAGTCCGTCTGGGCAAAATTTGTTAATTAGCGCCGGTGGAAATGTAGGAATCGGAGTCCTTACCCCAGAACACAAACTACACGTAGCCGGAACAGTAAAAGCAGATAATTTTTTAGTCAAAAATTCAGAGTGGGCCGATTACGTTTTTGAACCTGATTATCCTCTTATGAGCCTAGATAAGTTAGATCATTTCGTAGGCACAAAAAAGCATTTACCAAATATTCCTAGCCAAAAGGAATTGGCCAAAAAAGGGCTAAATCTTGGAGACATGCAAAAACTACAAATGGAAAAAATTGAAGAGGCACATTTGTACATTATTGAGTTAAATAAACAGTTAAACGAGCAAAAACAAAGAATCGACGAACAAGAAAAAATAAACAGACAACAGTCAAAAGATATTATTTTATTAAAGAAACAAATTCTGAGCCATTAAAATGAAAAAATATTGGCTATGTATAGCAATTTGTTTAATAACAGCAGGTATGGTTTTTGGGCAGGGTCAAAAAAAGGATTGGAAACCGCTTTTTCCAGCTGTTCCTTCATATAACGCTAAAGTCTTAAACCAAAAAGGCTCCGTAGCTAAGTGGAGCATGGAATACATATGGAAAAAAGGAAAATTAGAACGATTTGAAAGCCAAACAAACGATGAGTTTATTCCTTATATTTTGGAGCGAAAAAAAGGAAAAAAAAGGCGCATAAGCAAACTATCTAAAGATTTAAATATAGGAGCAGGTGAATGGGTTACTCATTATTGGGAGTACCCAAGCTTCAAAAAATTAAAAAAATACTATGACTTTGAAAAGCTTCCAAGTAAGGGAAACAAAAAACGGTTTAAAGGAACGTTGAAACAAAACGTAAGCGAGTTTGCTAAATATAGATATTGGCCCTTTGTTTTCGTAGACGTGAATTTAAAAACAAGCCGGATCGTAAAATTGAAAACAACGAAAAGTACTTACTCCCAAGGCCAAACAAACACCTATATTATTGAACATAGGTGGACGTATAAAAATCAAGTCCGACATGGCAAGAACGTTAAGGTTCCTGATGTGTGTAAGGTAAGTATAAAACTTAAAATTGACAACCAAGAATCAAAAGTAATCGACGAATACGATCGTAAATTCTATTTCGATTTTCAAGATAATATTAAGTTATCAGATTTGAGAGACGAATCGTGGAAGTCTGGATATAGAGAGGCTCAATCGAAATAATATGAAACATAATCGGTGGTTCGGGGTTAACCTTTTTATTGGGCTCATTGTGGTAACAACAGCTGCCTTTGGAATGCCGGATATCGACTTGCAAAAAGGAATAGTGACGTTTACTGAAGTGGATCTACAAGTGCCTGGCCGAGCGGGCTTAGATATTTCATTTGGACGAACGTATAATAGTCGAAATTATCAGTCAAAGGCACCCTCTTATGACAACATCTATAAAGATCGATGGGACGGATGGATGGGAAAAGGATGGAGTTGGTCGCTTGCAAATAGATTACTTGTGGTTAGCGCGGACCCTATATTGGGAACGCCAGATAGCGTAACAATTGAAGCAGGGGGAACTGTATCTAATTTTGAATGGGTTGATTCCGATATCGCTTATCACAGTAAAGTCCCGAATAATTTTAGCCGGGTTAAAAAAAATGGAGATAAATACACCCTAGAAACGGAAACCGGGTTGCGTTATGAATACGCGAAGAAATTTTATTATGAAAAAAATTATAGAGATAAGTATGATACCTGGTTTACCCATATTAAGTATGAAGAATATTATTTTGTAGAAGGATATTATCTTTCTAAGATATATGATTTAAATGGGAACACTATACAAATAGAGTATGAAAACTTTAAGGAGACAGATAAATATGGAGGAGACGACGTAAAGTTGTGGTCCACGGATCTTCCACACGGAAGGTCTAAGATTTTAGACCGAGTTGGAGAGTTTCATCCTATACGACGGGTAGCCGAAAAGTTAGCTAAGCGTAAAGTAAATGAGTCTGCAAGTTATTGGGAGAGGATGAAGGTGTTTCTTAGAGATATGGAGCATGAACATTGGAGGCCATCAGCTGTGACAGATAGTATGGGAAACCAATATACATTTGAGTACAGGAATGCGTGGGGATCCCCAGATCGAATAAAAAAAATTAAGAGTAAAGGGATAGATGGCACGGAAAGTGTAATCGAATATTCTTATGAAATGGAAACAGGGTTGTTGAAGGCTGTTAAAAAAGGCGCAGGGCTTGAAACAGTATATGCTTATAATAGCTATGAACCAACATTTAAAGAATATAGGAAAGATAATGGGTGGGGGATACGGTTTCAAAGTGTAGAATATCCAGACTCTAATTTTTTAGCCCCCCAAGAAGGGTGGGGTGTAGTAATGTCAAATGATATGAGCCGTTTTAATGGATGGTTATTAAGTTCTGTGACTTCTCCATTAGGAGGAATAACAAACTACGAATATCAAGACAATGTTTTTCGATATTTATCAAGTATAGACCAAATAGTCTGGACTCAAAAAAGCATCGTAGATTTGTATACCTATCCAATAATAAAAACTAAAACAATCAAGGAATCGGAAATAGATAATGGATATACATATTCCTTCAATTACACAAAAGATGAAGACGGGTATCCGTTACAAAATGTATTCCGATACGACGAAAAATATTATGAAGATGGATATGTGAATAGGGTGTTCAATAAGTTTATTATTGGTCGTTCGGCATTATTTTCTTGGGGGCATTCAAATACTTATTTTAGGAATTTAACGATTACTCCCCCTAGTCATGAGGAGGCCAAATCTTATCGTTGGTCAAAAGGACTGCCGACTTTGGAGCAAAGTGGACCGAGTGAAATTATTACAACGTATACGGAAGATTATTTACCGAGCAGAGTTCGGGCAATCAGGGGCGAGCAACGGGTAGATACAACTTATATTGACTACGACAAATATGGTAATCCAGGAAAAATTAAAAAAAGAACAAGAGCAGGAGGAGAGTCTACGACTTTAAAAATGACGTATGATAAATATTATTCTCTAATAAATAATCGATTATTTCATTTAGTAAAAACAAGTGTTACAGAAGACGATATTACCAAAAAACAAACGGCTAAAACGATTACCACACATTCTGGGAAAGGCCAAATACTCAAAAAAGAAGAACAGTTAAATGGACAAACTAGGTTAAAGGCTACTTTTACTTATGACCAGTTTGGTCGGGTATCGACAAAAGAGATTCCAGAACAAGATGGTGTTAGGTTTAATTATGATACAAGATATTACGATGGAAAATTGAGGGTTGCTGTCGAACAACGTGTGGGGACAGGTGCCTCAGAAAAAATGACACGGTCTTTTTTAGATAAAGAAACAGGGCTTCCCGTTTACGAACAAGATTCAAATGGTGGAGAAACGGTATTTGAATACGATGAGTATCATCGATTAATTAAAACGATTTACCCTGACGGAAAAGAAAAAACTATCGAAATTAGCGACGATTTAAAAACAAAAATTGTTGAATCAAACGGCCTTACCGTTAAAACAAAAATTGATTCTTTGGGCAGAACTCTTTGGATTGATAATCCTGAAGGACTTGAGGACGTTGCCTACACATATACCGATTTAGACCGTGTTTCGAAAGTGGAAAAAGGAATACTTATTGGAGATACGTTGAGCCAATCACGAATCGTTGAGGAATTTCGTTATGATACAAAAGGGCGAGTAATAGAGAAAATACTTCCTGATTGGGGGACAACCTCTATGTATTTTGACGATAATTTAAATAAGCAAACAATCACTGATTTTGCAGGTCGAGTTAGCGTTAAGGAATACGACGATTTAAATCGTTTGGTAAAAGAAACCATTAATGGGGTTACCAAAACATATGAAACAGACTCTTTAAGTTCAATGAATTATGTAAAAGATGGTAGAGGCTTATACCACATAAATGAGGGGCATACGGGATGGGAACAAACAAGCTACCATTCTACGACAACTCTATCGAATAAGATTCCAAAAAAACAGACGTTATTTAAAGCGAATGGGTTAGTAGAAACTAGTGTAATTTCTGGTAGAGATGGTGTGTCAAACACCTATACGTTTGATTATGATTCATTAGGTAGGGTTAGTGAAATATTTCAAAATGATGTATCAAAAGAAAGTTATAATTATGGAGAGTCAAATCACGGGAAAAGTATAGGCCGGTTAACTACATCGGAAAATAACGATTTAACGCAAAGTTATACGTATGATTTGACCGGGCGAGTGACACACGAAGAAACGACTGTAAAAGGGCCACAACAAATTATAAGTCTAGATAGAGGATATAACCCTAAAGGAAAAAGGGATTCGACAACCTATAGAGATGGAAAAAAACTAACATACACATATGACAGCTTGAATCGGATAAAAACGATATCGTATGAGGAAACTCTCATCGCAACATATACTTATAGCCTAAAAGGAACGGTTACAGATATAACATATGGAAACGGCGTAAAAAACAGTTACACCTATGAAAAAGACGTTTTAGTAACAGAAATGAAAACAACCAACCCCATAAGTGGAAAAGAAATCAAAGAAACCTATTCTTATGATAATAGAGGTCGATTAATTGAAAAAACCTACCCACAATTAATTAAAGGAACAACAAAAACCAGGTCCTACGACTATACAACTAGAGATGAACTAAAAGCAGTAAAAGAAGGGACGAATACCCTATACGAATACACCTACGA
>JABIQV010000036.1 GCA_018699495.1 bacterium
AATAGAGGCCGTAGATAAGGCCGTACATGAGGCCGTAAGTAAAATAAGAAAATCAGCGAAATCCCGTCCGTCGTCCCCTCTATTGGAGGGTCTTCAACGAGGCACATTTCCTCTTTCCGCAAAAGGAAATGTTACCCCAGACTCACTTTTACAAATGGAGGTGTGGAACAAGCGCTCAGAGTCTCGTGAAGGGAAAGTTGTCAATTTCGGGAGACATTTAGAGAATGTTCAAGTTGATGAATTTTTTCACTTGGAAGCCGCAAAACAAGAGGACGTTTTTACCGAAGCTAGAATTTATGGTGATGGTGATTGCGGGTTTTCGGCGATGAATTGGACTAGGGATGATGCTGTTACCTATTTTAGAGAAAAAGCAGATGATATAGAAACAAGAAAAAAAATGGCTACTGAAATTATAGGCGTTTTAATAGATCCTGGAGCAGACCCAACCTTAAGAAACGGGTTACTTCGTCTTACTAAATACGATGCTGTTTCAAAATTATCAGTTGAGAAAGGCGAAGCTATGAATGATGTGGCGAGCTCTGTGAAAGCAAAGCTAAAAGAGATTGGGGTCGATGACCAATTGATAACAAACATTGAATCGATAGCAGAGGTAACTGTGGAGTTTTTTCAAAATTCACGTGCATTTACACAACCCCGATCTGCAGAAATCATGAAGTTAGTCGGTACATTTATAAAGTTAGAGGCAGATCAAAAGCTTATAGAAAAAGATTTTGATATGGATGTAAACACATCTTCCAAAGAAGTATACGAATTCTATGTGGAGAATTATTACAATAAAAGGGGCTATTTAGCATTGCCAGATAAAGGGGCTCTTGGAGACAAAGCCGCATCCGGAGCGCTATCAATTTTGGCTGAAAAAGAAGGAACACCAGTTCGTGTATGGAAAAGTGACCTCAGGAATCCAGGTAACGTATACTTACATTATCAATCGCATGAGATAACAGAAGAAAATAAAGATAAAACGTTGGACATGATTCATGGGGGTATTCATTATAATAAACTGGTTCCAAACGAGGTGCCAGGCTCTGATGCGCTAACAACAGATATAGGGAAATGGAAAAAGGCTGCCAGAGCTCAAGATGTTTTTACAAGACCATATAGAGCGATGAAGCTGAGTTTTCAAAATAGAAGCTAGAAAATAAAGGGCCGCTTAGGTTTTAGAAAGTCAGATTAGAATTTTTAATTTTAGGGAGTCTCTTTTTTTATAATTATCAAAGAAAGTTGGCGTGATACGTTCAGGCCAACTTTTTCTATATTTTGACTTTACTGGCCCAAGGAATAAGTAGCTAATTTATGGTTATTGGTTAGTTTGTTTTGCTGATTTTTCAATTTTATTTCTTTATGTTTTTCAAAAAATATGATAAAAAATTCAAGTAATATATGAGTAAAAATAGAAAATTTTCTATACAACAATCTGAACTCGATACAAGGAGACTTTTAAATGACTAAAACAAAAGAAAAAATTAACGTTACTGGTGATATAAGTATTCATACGCAAAATATCCTACCTATCATTAAGAAATGGTTATATTCCGAACAAGATATTTTTATTAGAGAATTAATGTCTAACGCATTTGATGCAATTAAGAAACTTAAAACAATCTCTGTAAAAGAAAGCCTTACAGACCTACAGCGTGAAGGAAAAATTGATTTAATTCCTAACGAAAAAGAGAATACACTTACTATAAAAGATAATGGTCTTGGAATGACATCTGAAGAAATTCAAAAGTACATTAATCAAATTGCTTTTTCTGGAGCAGAAGAATTTGTTGCTAAATATAAGGATAAAGAAGATGGTGAGCAAATAATTGGTCAGTTTGGACTTGGATTCTATTCTGCGTTTATGGTATCTACGTTGGTTGAAATAAACACCAAGTCGTATAAAGAAGGGTCTCAGGCTGTTAAATGGACATGTGATGGGTCTACATCGTTTTCAATTGTAGAATCCGATAAAGAAGATGTTGGAACAGAGATAATTCTTCACTTATCAGATGACGCGAAAGAATACTTAGCTGAAGAACGCTTGAAAAACCTTGTTGAACGATTTTCAAACTTTTTACCAGTTGATATTCAAGTTAACGGTAAAACAGCAAATAACCAAAATCCAATTTGGATTCAACAACCTTCCGAATTAAAAGAAGAAGATTATAAAAAATTCTACAATGTTCTGTTTCCTTTTAAAGGAGATCCGTTGTTTTGGATTCATTTGAATGTGGACTATCCATTTAACTTAAAAGGAATTTTATATTTTCCAAAAATAGCTCATGAATTGGACGGGAACAAAGGACAAGTGAAATTGTTCTGTCAGCAAGTATTTGTAACAGATAACGCAAAAGAAATTTTGCCTGAGTTTTTGACCCTTCTTCAAGGGGCAATTGATTGTCCAGAACTTCCTCTAAACGTTTCTAGAAGTTTTCTTCAACAAGATCCTTATGTTCAAAAGATTTCAAAGCATATTGTTAAAAAAGTGGCAGATAAACTTATCGAGCTTCATAAAAATGAAAAAGAACAATTTGAGAAACATTGGGAAGATA
>JABIQV010000037.1 GCA_018699495.1 bacterium
TCCTATTCCACCAGTCCCATCTAAACCAAAACCAATAGCCAGAAAAACGACAACCTTCGATACACTTGGCTTACACCCTACTCTATTAAAAAAATTAAATGACAATGGATTTAAGGTTCCTACTGAAGTTCAAGAAAAATCGATTCCTATCACAATTAGTGGGAAAAATATTTTCTGCTCTTCAGAGACTGGTTCAGGAAAAACATTATCTTTTCTAATTCCGATGATCCATAAAATCTATAACAATGAATTAGACCAAGCCCTTGTTATATGTCCTACTCGAGAAATCGCAACACAAATACAAAAAACACTTTTACTTTTTGATGATCCATCGCTTACATCAGCGCTCGTTATAGGCGGAACAAATGTAGAAGCTCAAAAACGGGCCTTAAAAGAATATCCTAAAATATTGGTAGCAACACCAGGCCGGTTGCTAGATATGCTTAATACAGGACTAATATGGCTTAACTACACAGGTTACGTCGTTCTTGATGAAGCAGATAGAATGTTAGATATGGGCTTTGAGGAAGATCTTATTAAAATACATGCTCAGTTATCTGGACAACACCAAACAGTTTTGTTTTCGGCTACTCTTTTTCCTGAAATAAAAAAAATGGCAAAACATTATGCAACCAGTTATGAAGAAATAATTATCGGAAGTCCAACAAGTGTTGCTGGGTCGGTAGAGCATGTTCTCGTTGAAATGGATGAAGCCGAAAAGGTTTGGGCCTTAAAACATTTAGTTGAACGTAACCCTGGAAAAATGATGGTGTTCTTTAACACGATTAAAGGAACATCTGATATGGCACAAAAGCTTACACGACAAGGACGACGAGATGTTGGTTATATTCACTCAAAAATTGATCAATCGGCCCGAAATCGGGTAATTGAAAGCTTTAAAAATAATTTTGTAAAAGTGTTACTAGGAAGTGATGTTGCTTCTCGTGGTATTGATATTCCAAATGTTGATCTTGTTGTTAACTTTGATATTCCAAACAATAGTGAAGAATATATTCATCGTGTTGGTAGAACAGGACGAGCCGGAAAATCGGGGATGGCAATTAGCTTTTATTCACATAAAGATAAGAGGAAGCTAGAAGCTATTGAAACACTTATTGAAGGAAAAATTACACGTAAGAAGAGTTATAAAGGATTGATTAAAGGCGATCAGCCTTCTAAACGGCGATACACTCATTCAAACAAAGATAAACCCTATAAACGCTAAATAACGTTTCCCTAAGTCGCTGTTTATAGAGTAATCAAGGTTTTTATAGTTTTGTCTAAATGATACCGATTAGTAATTACCCCCTAGACATTTGTATCATTTGAGTTACATTTCTATTTAATATGTTTTTACTCAAAAAAGTACTATCTTCCGATTTTGTTCGATTTGAGAAGGAATCTGGACCCGGTTTCTCTCCGTCTTTTACATCATCAACTGAAAAGCATGCCACGTTTACTCGCCGTCAGAATTATTTAACTCGTGACATTGATTTACGGGTAGATTCTTCGACGGCTCTTCTTTCTGCACAAAACTTGATCGATTTTTTGTGTACAGACTATGTCTATGTGCATAGCCAAGAATTGATGGCTGACGGGGATTCGTTTTCTCGTTCTCAAACCGCTCATGCATCGTCCATCGGTAACGGTGATTTAACACATAAAAAGAATTTGATGTTAGACCTGGCATTAGATTTGTTTTTTATAAAGGCTATCTTGATCACGGCTGTTCACCTAGTGTCCGTTGAACAGGGTAAACAGTTAAGTGTTCGATCATTCGGTCCTTTGGAACAAACACAATTAATTGCACGTATTAGTGAGTTGGGTGGTGTTATTCAAGTTAGCAGTCATCCAGTTTCTTCCGAGGAAACAGGATCCCTTTATCGTGACAAGGTCATATCGAGGCTTGGCACTCTTATAAAGGAGTACTCTTTTTTATCCCTGCTCACACGTCATATAAATATACCAGATGAATTTCTGGATATGCCGGTTACAGACTACTTAAATGCTCATTTTTATAAATATCAATTAGTTGAAGATTTCGATAGGTTTTCAAAACATGAAACGGCTTCTTACGAGATTCATAGTGTCGACACCTTTGGCCTTTCACTATCATTTTATGTCCATCCGTATTTTGAAGATCTCGATCCAAGTTTAATAACGTCTATGATCGATGTTATACATGGCGTTGAAAACGCGTCTCGTCGTCTCGTAACGGAGCTGCCCAATTTTACTGAAACACTTGGTCTGTCATCAGGACAAAATATAAACCATGATGCATTAAGCCCTCAAATGGTCTGTACCGTTGGACGTACATCTCTTTCTTATGGAGGCGCTTATGCAGGACACATGGGTCTCTATAAAGATGGGCTAATGCAAGATAGGTTATCTTGCATTCAAGACTCAACATGTGTTGGGGATGGAGTTGGAGGTGCTACAGGAAGTGAGTATATTGCCTTTATTTTGTCACAATGTTTCTCGTGTTACTCTGGTATATATAAACAGACGAATTTAACCCATGTTTTAAGAGAGACCCAACACATTTGGGAACACTCAAAAAAAGGACTTGCTGGTCAAACAGCCCTCTCAGTGTCATCCATTCAAAAATTAGGCCCTCTTCGACAGGTTACGTTTCAACAAATTGGCGATTGTAATGCTTATCTTGTAAAGCGACATGTTGACACCAATGAATTTCAGGTTCTTTTAACTACTAAAGATAACTGTTTTGGGATTGTAGACGCAATCACAGAGTCACTATTCCCAGAACAAGAGTTTAAAGAGTACTGTGGGAAGAGACATTACATGGATCGTTCATTTCATTCCGGATCGGACCCTTCTCAATTTAATGAGTCATATCTTAAGTTTACGGTGGAAGATGGTTACGAGTATATGACGATTAATGGCTCAGATGGTTTGTTTGACAATATAGAAATTCACGAACAGATTGAACTATTGAAACGTGTATCAGAACAAGGGGCTCCATTTTCTGTTGCACGAGCATGGACGTCATTTCATGAGGTTTTTCAACTTAGATGTGAAGAAAGCGTCATAACTAATGTTCGAGGTCTATATACATCTTTTCCTCTCCAGAACACCGATTTATCTATCCATTCTTTTAAACGGTATGTGTTGGCTCACATTTCCGAAGAATCAATGATAAAGGTCATGGGCGAGATGCCTATAAGTTCAGATATCGGTCCAATTTCTGAAAAGCTAACATCACAACCTTCTGGATTTAAACGATCACCCTCACTTACTGGCTTATCCCAATTGAGCGGTTTAGATATGCCTGATGTCAAGAAATCCGCTCAACCCAGGTTTGTGGATCCACCTGTTGAAGATGCAGATGTTGGTTATTTTATTGGAGGAAATTTAGGTCCAGAGACTTTCCGTCTTCCTATAATATTTAATGACGTTGACGAATGGATCTCAGCTAGTGAATCTAAAATTACAGAAGCAAAAGACAAGCTTTTGGGTATTAAACGGACGAACGATTCCGGAGAGTTCAAGACAGCTAGACTATCTAATAATATGTTATTGTTTCCGCCAAAACCAGACAACTACACAGTTGTTTTTCAGCTTGTTTTATAACGGAACAGCTATCGATTTTGTCAGCTGAACACTATCTAGATCAATTATCCAAAATTCGCCCATACTTCCAATAAGGTGTGATTCCATCCTATTTTATTATATCGTCTTTTGGACATTTTTTATTGCATCCAAGTTAACGTAATTGCGCCTTTCTAAATCGGTATTTATATTGTTCAAATTTGAATATTTTTATTTGAATTTAATTACATATTGAGGTGTCGAAGACTAAATTTGTTCAACGACCTACTAAAAGACTATATGCTGTGACTCAGTTAGGACGATATTATTTTGATTCATTACATGAAAGAGCATTTCAAGGGTTTTTTCCTCATTTTTACGGATTTTTGTTGGCGTTAATTTTCAACACTAGACAAACACCGAAAGATATACAAAAATCTGCAATGTTATACAAAAAAACCGTTGAATATAAATTAGAACTATTGGCGAATGGACAAGTAAATTGTCGGGCCACATATTCAGACTCTCAAGCTATATTGTCTGAACGACTGAGCCTTTATCTTGAAAAAAGAATAGGCTTATTTACTGCAGAAAAAGATGGATAAAACAGGTTGTAGATCAGCCTAAACTATTTGATAATAGGTCACTAAAATAATAAATGGAGAAAAACTATGTTTGTAAGTAACACTAAATTAAAAAAACTTATCTCGATTGTGCTTGTATTGGCTTATTTAGCTACGCCCTCTCACCTTTTATCACAATCTGTGCTTCTACAATCATTTATTTCGGAATCACTTAAAGATCATCCCCTAGTCTTGAAGTCTGCCTTAGACTATTGGATAGAGTCTGAAAAAGTGTCGGGGGCGCAATCAATCAACGATTGGAATGTGTCACTATCTTCAGCTGTTACCCGAGGACTTGGCTCTCAAGGTTTCAATAGTTTTAGTGCGGATGGTACTTATCAAACAATTTCGTCGACTGGTTCCCGGGTATATTCATCGACAGGTACTCGGGTCACCACGGGTATTAGTTATTCTGGAGCTGCCCAACAGCCATCGTTTGGAGGCTTTGGAACCCCAGATAGTTACAGAACAAACCTTACGATAGGTTTAACACAGCCTCTTATGAAAAATGCACGGGGTGTTATTGATAGATATCCAATTCAGGCCGCTCAATTTGGAAAAAAAATGGCCAAAATAAAATATGAAGAAGAGTTAGAATCGTTGACGTTGGTATGGATTGAATCTTTCCTAAATTGGCAATTATCAGAGGTAAAAACGACTATACTAGAGCAACAATTACAAATGGCTACCAAACAAAAAGACGTGACGACGCGTCAATATGAACGTGGTGCCGCTGAAAAAAGTGAGTTAGTTCTGGCTCAACAAAATGAGGTGTCTAAACAAATGCTTTATTTGAGAGAAAAAGTTAGTTTGGAGAACGAAATTCAAAAAATTGAAACTATTATTGGACATAATATTTCAGATCTTTCGGTCGATCCTAAGCAAATACTCAACGATTCTTTGATTCCCACTCGAAGTAGAAAAAGTAGTTTAAGTTATCAATTGTCCTCTGGAAATATTAATCGCATGTTTACATTATCTGAGCAATTACAAGCATTGACTGTATCCGCAAATCAAAATCAGATCGAACCGGATGTATCCGTCTTTTTGACCAACACCTTAAGTTCATCAGACTCTAGTTTTATGGACTCATTAGGTCAAGTCGGGCGTGACCTCTCTATTCAAGCAGGAGTGTCCGTTTCTCTTCCATTAGAAAATACCTTAGCAATTAGTAACTATAAAACGGCCTTATTAACCTACAATGCGTTACTTAAATCCAATGAGAACAATCGTCTTGTTTTAGCTGATAATATTACTATCCTATATCAACAATTAGAGTCATTATCTGCTTTGATTGTTCATGCGAATGAATTAGAAAAATTAGCAAATGAAACGGCAGTGATCGAGCAAGAAAAACATCGTCAAGGTCGAACGGCATCCTTGTTTTTTGTATTAGATACTCAAAACAAGGCATTGTCTGCACAACTCCAGGTGAAGGAACTTCAATTTCAGAAAATGCACATTGAAAATCAACTGGCTGGACTAAATGATGATTATTTGTCTTATATTAAACCATTTATAAAGGATTCTTATGTTAAATAATATTGTTCGATTTTTTATAGACCGACCAAAAGTCGTTAATCTTATTGTCGTCTTTATTTTACTTTCTGGCTCTTTAAGTATGGTGAATACTCAAAATAGCGGGTACCCATCCGTAGACTTCGGTGCCATAAATATCACCACGGTTTATCCGGGAGCATCCCCTGAAGATGTTGAAATTAAAGTAACTAGTAAAATCGAAGAGCAATTGAAGACAGTAAGCGGTATCGATATGATCAATTCCGCTTCACTGGAAAACTTATCCCAAATTAGTATTTTGATGGAAGAAAAAGCGGACTACGAAAAAGTAGAATCAGACATACAAAAAGCGATTGATCAAATTGATGACTTTCCATCTGAAATTCAAACATCTCCATTGGTAAAAGCCGTAGACAGTGACCGAATTCCGGTTATGGAAATTGCTATTACTGGAGATGCTCCTTATCGCATTAAACGTCAGTATGCGTTGACCTTGGAAAAATTGTTTCGTGCAGAACCCCTTGTAGGATCCATCTATAACGTAGGTTACCTAAAACAGGAAGTTAAAATTGAAGCCAATCAAAAACGATTAGACAAACATTATCTTTCATTAAATGACCTGGTTGTAGCTATTCAAAATCATAACATCCGAATTCCAGGGGGAGACTTAAAGGTTCCTAATAATGAAAAGAAAATAGTTGTAATGTCAGAATTTGAAGAACCTTATGACGTTGGCGATGTAATCATTCGGTCTGGGTTTGAAGGAAACAGCGTTCGTATCAAAGATGTTGCATCTGTTATCAATGGCTTTGAATCTCCAGATCAATGGGTTAGCTTGAATGGCGACAGAGCAATTAAAATTTTACTTCAAAAAAAATCAAAAGCTGACGTCTTAAAAACATCAGATGCATGTAAAGCAATTCTTAAATCATTTAAAGCTAAACTTCCTGAAGGCGTTAACGCAGAATTAATTGTCGACTATTCAGTGGAATCTAGAAACCTACTAGCTCTGGTAACGAAAAATGCGTTAGTTGGACTTGCCTTGGTACTCATTATGTTAATTTTATTTTTTAACATCAAAGTTGCTTTTTGGACAGCAATGGGAATTCCTATTTCTATATTAATGGCTTTTTTAGTCATTCCTAAAATAGGCGGAACGATTAACTTCATTACAATGATGGGAATCATTATTGTTTTGGGAATGTTGGTCGATGACGCCATCGTTGTCGCTGAAAATATTTTTAGATATCGGGAACAAGGTTCTTCTGGTAGAGAGGCTGCAATACTCGGAACTAAGGAAGTTATGTTGCCAGTTATTGCAACAGTTTTAACAACAATTGTGGCCTTTTCCCCGCTTATGGCTATGACAGGTGTAATGGGAAAATTTATGTTCTATATGCCAGTGGTTGTAAGTTTAATTCTATTTGCATCACTTATTGAAAGTCTGTTTGTGTTACCGAGTCATATGGCTCATATTAAATTAAAGGCAACAAAAGAAAGAAAATTCAGACCGTTTAAAGCATTAGAAAAATACTACAAAAAAGGTGTGCTATGGACACTCCGAAATAAGGTTTTAACCTTGTTTATATTTATTGGAATGTTTGTCTTTTCTATTTGGTTGCTTGTCACACAAATGACATTTATTCTTTTTGATTCTTCAGATGGTTTATACGGAATCATAAAATATGAATCTGCTAGAGGAACATCTTTGGAAGAAACGGCTAAAAAAGCAAAACAATTTGAGTCTATTTTAGATAATCACCGCAAGGGTGAGATATATTCTTATGTCACCACATCTGGAGAAAAAGGCCCTGTAATTGCAACGCCTGGTCCTCAGTTGAATCACAGTGGTGTTGGAAACATTTTAATTCATTTGACGCCTATTAGTAGTCGATCTAGGGATGCGAAAACAATAATGGAAGAAATCAAGAAAAAAGTAGTTTTGGTTCCTGGATTCAAGAAAATTGAAATTGATGTTGTTCAAAATGGACCTCCTGTGGGACGGGCGATTACAGCCTCCCTGGTAAGTAATAACGACCAGTTAAGAGAAAAATATCTTTCTCAGTTAGTTTCGTTTATTAAAAAACAACCAGGTGCTCAAAATGTAACAACTAACGAAGGTGAAGGAAAACAGCAACTAGAAATAAGATTTAATTATGGATTAATGGCGCGATTAGGCGTGAACCCAATAATTGCCGCTCAAACAGTTAGAACCGCGTTTGACGGAAATTTGGTGACAAGTATCCGATACAATGGAGAAGACTTAAACTATAGAGTTAGTTTAAGTAAAAATTATAAATCTGGAGCGTCTATATTAAAAGAAATTACAGTACCCAGTAAAAGTGGAAAACTTATCCCACTGGGACAGTTAGTTACGACTGAAATAACGGATAATATTTTGATGATTAATCACTATGATGGTGACCGATCCGTCACTGTATATGGCGATTTGGATACAACGGTTAATACCTCTAGAAAAGTTACTCAAGCGATTCAAAAAGAGTTCAGCTCACGACTTGATGAAGACCCAACAATTCGTCTTATTTTTGGAGGCGAAGAAAAAGATACTCAAGAAGCGCTTCAAAGCTTGTTCCAAGCTCTTCTTCTTGCCCTTCTAGGGATCTATTTTATTCTTGTTATTCTATTTAATTCGTTCCTTCAACCATTTTTGGTAATGTCTAGCATTCCATTCACGTTTACAGGTATTGTTTTTGCTTTTTATATTCATAGTATGACGTTCGGATTTGTTGCACTTATTGGACTTATTGGTCTGATGGGAATAGTAGTAAACAATGCCCTTATTATGATTATGTTTATGAATTACTCTAAAAAGGATAATCAAATTACTCTTGAAGGGTTGGCAGACTCTGCAACTAAACGGTTACGGCCAATTTGTCTTACAACATTGACTACAGCAGCTGGTTTATTTCCAACTGCTTATGGATTCGGTGGCGACAATGCCTTTTTAGTACCCATGATAATGGCAATTGCATGGGGATTAATTTTTGCATCTGTTATTACGTTATTTTTAGTACCTTCTCTATACCTAATTCAATATAGGGGATTGGCTAGATTGGAAAATTTTAACCAGCGTTTTTTTAAATAAAATAATTTGTTTTAGGGTCTTCATTTAGTCGAACGAGCCTCTCCTTTTTAATCATCGGTCAGCTTATCCCTAAATTTATTGAGTACCTATTACATATAAGCACAGACATTTATACTAATAAACAAAAATAACCATATAATATGGGATTAGATCCTATTAATAAAAGCTTTACTTATGTATCATTACAGCTAAGCTCTTATTATCCATTAATAAGTAATAAATTTATATTTAAAATAAGAAGGAACTAAAAAATGAAAAAATTATCAACGACCTCGCTATCTTTAGTTATGTTAACCTGTCTCTCTCTTTTCTTTTTGACGGCTTGCAATTTAACAGACACAATTACCGATGATACCTCTGAAACAGAAACAGAAACCGAAACAAGTACGACATTTACATTAACCAGTACGGCGATAAGCGATGGCGAAATATTAGAGGACTTCAAATGTAAAGAAAAGGTTAATGGGGTTGAGGCTTCTATTCCATTGTCCTGGAGTAATGTCCCTGAGGGGACAGCTTCTTTAGCCATTATCATGCACCATTATCCAGCTAATGCTACATCGGAATCTGTACCAAATTCATACTTATTATTGTGGGACATAGATCCTTCTGTCCTTTCAATGGAAGAAGGAGAAGCTGATGATGGCCCTTGGTACATCGGGGCTAACAAAGATGGTAGAGATATTTCATATACATCTCCTTGTTCTCCAAGTGCTGGAACTCACTCCTACACAATAACCGTGTATGCCCTTTCTGCGACACCTACTTCTTTACCAACTAGTAGCTCTATAGATGTTGATTATACCGTTCTTAAAAATGCGATAGATACAGTCGACACACTTGGTACTGCTGTTTTAACATTTGATGATGTAACTTTATAAAA
>JABIQV010000038.1 GCA_018699495.1 bacterium
TCAATTGAATCGCTTCTATCAAACCATCCAATTCTTTTGCCTGCTTAGGTGTCAAACTTCCTGAAAAAAATGATGCGCGATAAACTTTTATTAATTTTTTAGGACAAAACATAGAAAGAGTTTGTGCTGCGGTTACTAATGAAGAAATAGATGCGTCTTTAAGTGTCTCTTTTGCATCATCTGAAATACCAACTTCAAGTTCGGCTACTTTTTCACGAATGAGGTGTGGCTCCGTTCCATGAACAAGGATCATGTTATCACAAGTATTCACCTTCATTTTTTCTCCTACCACCTTTTTAAACCGACTTGCTTTCTATTACTCGAAGAGCTTTATTTAGCTTCAAAATAATACAATATATCAAACTTAATTGCATTGTTCGGTCCAAATTTATATAGGCTCAAACACTTCGTTAAACATATTTTAACAGTGTCTAACGTTTAAAAAGGTACCAAATTGGGTATTTATTAAGACTATATGAAAGATAAAAATATTATGCCGATTACCCAAGATCCTGGAAATTTCGACCCCCCCCTTCCACGATTGGATCCTGCCTCTACAATTTTAAAGTTTGTAAACGATTGCTTCGCTCAAACAATCGACCACTTTTCTATTAAAAATAGAGTTGACGACGTCTCCATCACAATACGTCTGTTCAGAGATAGGGTTAACGTGTCCTTCCAAAAAGATAATGAAGTAATAGAACATTCTTTAGACTTCGATCATTTACCAATTAACAAAAAAAATGAAATAGAACCTCGAAAAAGAACTCTCTTTTCAGAACTATTTTTTAAATTTAGCCACGACCTTCAAAAAAGAACCGCCATCGTCACATCTCACAAAAAACAAGACACTCATGAACATATCATCTAACAGAGAACCCAACATCGATGGAAATCACCTAAGTCCTCAAAAAAAAAATGAGCCACCACAAGTAACGGCACCTATAGAGTCCGCCGCTACTCAGCCCCAAATAACAACTATAACTCAATTATTGTCGAAGTTGGGTTCGGAACTTACTTTATCGGTATTAGACGCTGAGGCACCTAATGCAACATCAGGGTTTAAAACTTATTTGGCAGATAATATGGACTCTTTGACCAATACAGCCGGAACTTTGGCAAAGCAAGAACTAACATCCCTTTCATCCGTCTCGCTAGACACTTTTCCAAGAGGGGTTCTATCTGCGGGAGGCGAATCTGTAAAAACAATTATAGCTTCGGTCGCTAAAACTATTGATGCCACTGAGTCTACAAAAAAGGACATAGCAAAACTTAAAATCAAAGAAAGACTATTAGCCCCTCAAACTTCATTTGATAAAGTAAAAAATAAATTTCGTACCTTCGTGATTAACACAATAAATGCGATATCGTGCTTTACACTCGGCCGACAAATTATAAAATCTCTAACCACTTCATTCACCAAGACAACTACAGGAAGTCTTATGTCTTCCCTAGAAAAAAAATTCCAATCGGAAGAAGAACTTCTGCTCAAGCTCGACTATCAAAATAAAAAGAACCCCCCAGCAGAGCTTAGCAAAACCGAACTCCAAGACATCAAAAAGAAATCATTCACCCTAGCAAAAGAAAAAGCAAAACCTATTCAGAAAAAATGGAAAGAAAAACTAACTGCCCTCAACATCACAGGAAATCAACTCACAGACAAATTAGGCGTTGGAAATACGCTCACAAGTAAAATCAGATTCAATGAGAAAAACTTAACGACTATTAAAAATATGGAAACAAACAAAGACCCAGACCTCATAGCTTTACAAAACACACTTCTCGCGAAATTTAACACAAGAAATATGGTGAAAACTCATTTAAAAAACCTACTCAAACAACCTGGAACACTAGACCTTACCAAAACATTATTCCATTCTTTTGATATTTCTAGCCCATCTTCTTTAAGAGAAGGGATAAACAATATTTTTGAAAGTTTTAAAGATAATAAGCACGGGTTCAAAGATAAATTAAAAAAAATCCTATCTTCGGATAGCACTCATCCTATAACTGCGGTTTTGAGAGACCAGTTAGGTGAAGGAATAGACGTTTTAACTCTTTTATTAGACGACACCATTCTAGATTTCATTCAGCCTATCCTCTTCGGTGGATCTGATGACGACTTTCTTTCATTTATAGATAATCCAGCAAAATTTATACTCAATCATATAAGTGCCATGCCACCAACATCCACAGATGCCGTTTCAATGATGAAAACAGTTTTTGATGAACCGTCTACTCTAAAAATACTAACAAAGGTCATGGCCTCTTCTATGCAAAAAAAGATGCCATTCCCAGAACTAAGTGCCGAAGCAAGTCTTGAAAAACATGTGCAATTTTTAGAATCAGCACTTCCTATAGCAAAAAAATTAGCCATTCAGACACTCGACGGTAAAAATGTTTTTGACGTTCAACCGGCCGAATCATCAGACTTACAACTTCCTGAACAATTCATTCACCTATTGGCATCTCACATTCATGAAAATATCACTGTTCCGAATAGTGGGGACATATCGGCATCAGACAGTCTAATGGAGCTTGCGTCCGGTTTAAACGACACTCTGGGAATGGTAACAAATGCCACCACCTTTTTTGACGCACCGGTTGCACAAGCTCCTTCTCCAACGCCACTTTTAGAAGAACCCATCTCGGAAATAGACCCATATGAATCAGATAGAAACGCCTATGACTCGTATTTAGCCGATTCAGATGTCTCTGAACAAACAGAACCAGAAAGTTACGGATCTTTCTTCTGGGGAATGGCATCCAGTGGTGTCAATATGGTATCTCAAGGACTAACAGACTCTGTTAATTTAGCAAACGACGGATATACCGACTTATCGGAACGTGGGTTGGAGTCCGTTGCCGATTTGGCAGGAACAGGTTTACATGCGGCTTTAGACTTAGGCATGTCTGGGCTAGACGCAACCGTTTCGGCGGCTACCTTTGGAGGAACAGCAATATATAACACAACTGCATCTGGTCTATCTGCTGGTTTGGAGGTAAGCAAAACGGCAGCCGCTTATACTGCGACAACCGGACTTAGTTCTATAATCGATAAAAAATTACAGTCATTGGGTAATGTAGACCAAAATCAAAAACCGGTAAAAGAAAAAGTGTATTTAGAATTAGATTCGAAAAAAGTAGAGTCATTTAGTAAACAGGCACTCTCTCTTTTGTCAGGATACATATCTGAAAACCCGGGAATGATACGATCAATTGGATCGGAGGCCCTATCATACATGAAGGAATCGAATGCCATCTTGCAAGACAATGATTTAGATACAAGCGAGAAATCAACCCAATTAATGGAATTGGCAAAAACACACCTCACGTCCATTGGTGATTCTATTAGTAAAGATACCTCTCCATTATCAAAAGAAGTTGGAAAAGCATTAAAAAATACGGGCGCCTTACTGGGTAGTCGAATCGTCACTCAATCTTTAGGCCAATCCAGTTTATTCACTGGAGAAACTAAAACCAACTTAATTGACATGTCGGTAAAGGCTATAAAAACAAAAACGCAAAAAACACTTACCAATATTACAGCCCCTATTCAAGGACCGAAAGAAAAAAAAAGGCCCAATTATACTAAAAGTATCGCCTAAAATGGCAAATAGAATGCAAGGACGGGAAACCACTAACTCGTTTATAGATACAGCGATGAATACGTTATTTCAAGCAGCGGGGTTCGAAAAACCGCCGTCTCCAACTAATCCTATTTCTGACTTTAGTGGTCAATTTTTATAAAAGTCATCTATTCGTTCTTTCCAATTTAATACTTCAAAAACTTGATACATCCGAAACAATACGTTAACTTTTTTAACATGAAAAAATTAATTGACTTTATTTTAAAATTTAAAAAAGAAATCATATACGTTTCTCTCTTACTAGGGTCCGGCATGTCTATCAGTATTTACAACCATTATCTCAAACCGATTCCTTCAGAATATATTGAAATAAAACCCATGAGCCAACAACAGCAATTTGTTACTATTCATATTCATGGAGCCATAAAGTATCCAGGGGTCTATAAACTTGACGCCTCATCTAGACTAATCAATCTCA
>JABIQV010000039.1 GCA_018699495.1 bacterium
AGAATATTAGCTGTCTTAGCGTCATGCCTTTTAAACTCTACACTGGCTTCTCTCAACTTAGTCTTGTTTTGATAATCACCCATCAACCCACCGTTGTCACGAACACCTTTATTACCCGACAAATCCTTTCCAACCGCATCAACCAAATCTTCTGTAGACTCACCAACTCGTTTAGCCGCCTGTCCCGTCTTCAACAACCCGGATAGATCACGCGCTGTCTTCTTAATATACCCATCCCGATCAGTAATCATTTGTGTATCTTCTATTTCAAATCCATATCCCTTATCAAATGTAATCTCCTGAGTGGTATCAAGGGAGTCGGCTAGAGACCCAGCCCCTTCTTGGTTAACACTTCCATCAGTTATTGAGTCATTTAATATTCCATCACCCAGATAACTCTTAGTCGTCTGATCCTTGCCGTGTCTGATTGTCTAGTCTATATGCTATCTATACCTGTTCCTAAAACATAACTCCAACCAATTAGAACATAAACAACAAAAGCAAAACAAAAATGAAGACTAAAAAAAAGAATACCTAATATTCGTTTCTTCAAATTTTTGTCTTTCCACCCTCGGATCACTAAACTTCTACATAAACAATAGATTGCTACCCCCATAACTATACAAGTCATCATCACCAATAACCAATCAGGTAGGCCATCTTTAGTCACAGAATGTATTGGAACACCTAACTCAGTATATGTACCTAACCAACCACCATTTTTCAGTCTTAAAATTGCATCCATTCCATCTATGAAATAGATAGAAAAAAGAAAAAAAGTCCAAGAACCTAAAACTTCTTTATTCTTTTTAAATACTACTCGTCTAAAAAAATTTTTCATAAAGCGCCCTCTTTAATTCGTTAATTTTTTGTACTTTTCTTTGACTGCATTTGAAAAATCATTCATCTTTTCTTTGACTACAGGTGGGTACACCTCAGTTGCACCATGGAGTGTCATACTAACAGGTGAGGCATTTGGGTTGAAGTAATCTTTATGCATACACCATCTCCGCTATTTGTACACTGTGCGCGGGAAACCCATTATGACCCCCTATAACATTGATTTGGGGGCCGACTTGATCTCCTGTACCAGGGTTAATAGTAATTAGGGTATAACTACAAAATAGTTTTCTTCCAATGGTCTCTGCATAACAAAAAAATTACGATTAGATATATTGGTACCCCAAAGAAAAAACCAAAACTAACTCCCCACAAACCCCAATAAGATATATAAAAAGGCAGTTTTTCTAAGCTTAAGTTCAGTATTGCAATTAACCCTCCCATAAACAAACCAGACAAACTTAATGATATTGGAAGCGAAATCAAAACTCCAACCCACTTAAATATTTTTTTTTTAACTTTCGTTAAAGCCACTTGAATAATTAAAGACCCCGTTATTAAGAACAAAGAAGAATATAACATTGGTGGGACATTATTACTTACCCACCCAAAATACCAATATTCCGAAATAACTAAACTACCAAAACTTAACCCCAAAAATAAAATACCTATTTTTAATAGTAGAAAATACATTTACTGCTCCGTTTTTGCTTTAACTTTTTTATTAGGAAATGGAGAAAATAACTTCAACGCGTCATCTTGAGAATCAGGAATAAACTGATGCATTTCATAGACCTTTCCAGTCTCGTCATCCTTTATTCTCAGAGTATGAGCGGGAAATTGGTCATGTTCCCCAAAAACTCGAATATCAGGATTATCCTGATCAGTTGTTCCTGGAGTGATATCTATTTGATAGTTGTAATCAATTGCTGGTGCGTATTTAACCAATGGATTTTTACCACTTCCAGATACGCTAACCCTAACATTATCCCCATTGTTTTTGTTTGGATCACGATCAACTTCAGTAGTATATTCTGTATTCGCTTGTTTAGAATCCAACACATTACCATCTTTGTCATATTTAATCGTGATAGCTTGAATCCGATCTTCTTTAACCAAGGAATCTTTTCGCTTATTCGGATCCGTTTCCACTGTAATAATTTGCTTAGTTCGAGATGAGCCAGGCTCAAAGGGGCCTCTACCATCACCATGAAACTTACTTGACTCTAGAGGATGGTCTATCTTGTCATATGGAATAAAGCTATCCACTTCAATTGTATATTCCCGGTGCTCCAATCCCTCAGTATTAGCAACCGTATCATTCACATCAGAGAAGTCATGAAAACTCTCTTTTAATTGTCTCTGATACTTAGCCACATCAGCTGTCTCGTCACCAACATACCCTCTGGTTTGATCAGCTGCGTTATTTCCATACTTCGTTGAAATAGTCTGTCGTCTTGGGTTTTTAATGCTATTTTCTCGGCCTTTCTTGTAATCCACATAATGGCTCATTTCGTCACCTAGAACG
>JABIQV010000040.1 GCA_018699495.1 bacterium
GATTTTTCTTGAACTTCAGTAGGAACCTTAAATCCATTGTCATTTAATTTTTTTAATAGAGTAGGGTGTAAGCCAAGTGTATCGAAGGTTGTCGTTTTTCTGGCTATTGGTTTTGGTTTAGATGGGACTGGTGGAATAGGAGTCTGTCTTTCTGTTTTTGGTTTTCTATTTTTGTCAAAATTCTGGGTCCGTTTTTGACCAGAATAGGCAGGTTTCTTTGTATACGGTTTTTTTTTGGATATGTAAGGTTTTTGACCTGTTGATTTTTCTTTATGTTGAGTCTGCGGTTTTTGTGAGGAAAGCTCTTTTGTTTGTTTTGTAAATAATGACTTTAGTCGTTTCAGTAGTCCGATAGTATTTTCCTTTTTGGGTGACGATTATCACCTTAATATATTATAACTTTATGTATGTAGAATACCTTATATCGTTGATTAGTAAAACCGGCTTTATGGCAAATAACTGTTTATAATAGAATTATCTTTTATTCTATTATATATATTGAAATTATTTTAATAAACTTACGATAATAACATAGATGCATTACAAAATTTTACCAGTACCCCATACAGACTTTTTACCCAAATTAAATGTAACCAACTTATTCAAGTTTTGTGTTTTTGTAGCCTTAATATCTAGTATTAATAGGTCAGATTCTGAAGAGAAAAATATAAATTCGGTATATGCAACTAGCGGTATAGTGTTACTTCTATCCGCACTTTATACGGCTCTATCAAATGACGCCGTCGAAATAAAATATTATAATTTTCTTTTAACTAATGCTGTTATAGGAGGAATATGTAGTGTTAGTCCTATTCAACGTCACTTAAAGAAATGGATACCCACAAGTCAAGATTCTGCTAGAGTTAACTATACAGATAATAGCGCAATAAACATGCTGAATGAGCCTAACACGGTGTCTCATGTTTCACGCTCACTATTATCAGGTGAAGAGGAAGATAGGTATTGGTTTATTCCTGATGAAAATAACGCATTTACAATGAGGGCCGATAATTATAATTTTGTAACTAGTAGATTTTCAAGCTTAGGTGCTATGGATTTGGAGGTCCCTTTTCAAAATATAAGTTGGGCAACGACAAAAAATGGTTTGACTATTTGCGGCCAATTTTACGATGCGGAAAAATTAAGCTCTCCATTTAATTTTACCTTTAGTAACGAAGAAATAGGCAATCGCCCCGAACTACCTATTAAAAATAATTTAATCGACTTAGATACTGTTGAAGTATTTAATAAAAACGATGCTCAAATAAGAACTATTCTCGGTGAAGAACTGTTGAAACTTGGTCGGAATTATAAAAAAATTACTATTAATATAAAGGAGACGAGTCATTTTTTTAGACCCTTAATGCAGTTAGTTAGTAAAATGACGGATAGTCGTATATTTATCGACTCATGTCCGGACGCATTACGTTCGTTCGAGCATATAAGTTGCTTTCAAAAAACAAGTAACGACGTTAAAAGTTATCACGAATTTCAGGGAATTATTGATTGCTTTTCTTTAAAAAACCCTAAAATTAATGTAATCGAAATAGTGTCTTTGAAACCATTTAAACGGCAACAATCTTCAGAAGCTCTTAAAAAACCAGTTCCGAAATTGGGAAGCCATATTCTTGAATTTTCTCCTTTTCATGACTTTAGTCATAGGATCTGGATGTCTTCGAAGGGAGAGCCCCCTAATACCTATACAGATATTTTAATAGATTTATTTAACTATAGAACGGATGAGTTTGGAGACGACTATCCAACTATACGACTAAATCTTCCAATTCAAAACATATATTGGGTTTCTACTACAAAAGACTACAAATTTCATGGATATTTCCCTGGGATAGATCCCAATCAACAGGTTCATAATCTCCTATTTCAAAATACGTCGGTAATGGACGCGCCTGTTCTTCCAACAGAACTCAATGTAATAGATTTAGATACGATTGAAATATTTAGTATGTGTGATCTAGAAATTAGAGAACTTATTAAAACGTCTATAGACACCTTGTCTCAAAATTACAAAAAAGTTGTTATTAAACTGCATAAACGAAGTACACTCTATGGCCCATTTTTAGACTTAATGAAAACGGAACCAACCTATCACTTCTTTATAGACTCTTCTCAAATAGGGATCTTGAGATCCAGCAATGTATATATTTTTGACAATCCCGTTTTAACTGAAGAGGTATATGCTAATTTCCAAAACGAAATGGACATATTTAGTGAAAGGAATCCAGATCTGACGGTAGTTGAGGTTCAAACGGTAAGACATACAAAAATGAATTTTTTCAGTCATAGTAGAGACCATGACGATAAGCGTGTCGCGTATGGAGGCACGCCAGTTTTAGATAAAGCTGAAATTAATAATGATGTTAAGGATGACTGTCACAAATTATTCGAACAATTCGGTACGCCCCATACTTATCATCCAGAAAATATCCGACAAGCTGCCAACCTACTAATGAAAGAAAATGACTCTTTTGAGTCGTATGCAGAACTTGTTTCAAAAAGCATTTTGGATTCGATTCCCACTATATTATCGAGACTAATAAGTACCCCTTCTAAATTAACTACTCGAAAGGATGAGAGGACGAATGAATTAAAGGAGATGAAACATAGTATGAATTATTATCGAGGTTTTAAAAACCTCGATAAAAACGGATTGTCTACACTTATAAATTCCCTTATCAAAAAGATATTTCTATCAAATATTCCTGTGTTAACCAATTTAAGAGCAATGAGTAGGCTGCAGATGGAGTTTTTTGGATATAAAGCCGGTATACCTAAACCATTAGCAATAGCCATTATTGATTCAATAAAGGATAAAATCGAAGAAGATTTTGGTATTAAATTAATGATATTAAAACATAGGCCAGATAACTACGATTTATATACAGTAAATGTTAATTTATATAAACAAATATGGAAGCGCCGGTTTGGAACGGATGATATAGATATAGAAGAATGTGTAGATAATAATCGAGTGGCTTGTAAACTAGGGGTAACGCAAGCAGATATTGACCTCACCCATGCCGAGGCATTTGGGTTTCCAGATATTGCAGGTCAATATTACATTATGAATGATGCAAAGAATCGTTCAATGACTGGTAAACGATTGCAGAATGATTTTCGTATCATCGATGTCGCTGATTCTAAACTAGATGTCTTTTTTCGATACCCAAAACAATTGGACCAAGATGAAATAGATAGGTGGAGAACTTGTTCTAATCTAGCTTACACCTTTGTTGATACCGAGGTTATTAATTTTAAACACATATAAAAATAAGCAAAAAATAATAGTTTAAATGGTACTAATCATCACATGTTTTGTTTTGGTTCCTAAAATACATAATTCCACTTTAAAAATGCATCTAACTTATTCTCGGATCCAATGTGCTGTTGTTGAATGACAGACAATGTCATCACCATCTTTAATAGTTCTGTTTTAGCAGAAATATCCCAACTTGTGAGATCCGAGTTATTCTCATAGCGTGTATCATGTTCGTTAGACACTTTTACAGAAACATCTAGGTTTCGTGATGGACGAAAGGTATAGATAATAGCGGGCTGATAGGTTATGTAAGAAGATGAGTCTTCAACTTTAGAAAAGGCTAAAGAAAAACGTAAGGTCGAAGGGGACACGTTCATCTGGTAAAATACCCCGATTTCTTGACGCATTAAGTCGGTATCGTTGCCTAGAACCACTGTTTTATCATCGATATTAAGAGTAAGGCCCAAAAGGTGTCGTTGCATTTTTAATGTAAGTTCGGATTTTAATCGGTAATTTAAAAGGTGTTGAGAATCGGTTTCTGTAGAGGAAAGAGCATCTTCTAATTCGGATTGAACACTAAGTGACAATAATTGGAAAAGACGGGTCTGTAACCGCACTATCTGAGTCTTGGAAAGACTAGACGATTCTGGCGTTATTACCGGATATAAATCAAAACTATGCCTACGTTTCTGTTTCTCTCGGCGTTGATACGACAAACTAGACCCAAACATAGAAAGTCTTGTATCCCAAAGAGATTCTTGGTTCCAGTTGGGATAGTTCCCGCTAGAATCTACATCTTTAAATTGGGTTTTGAATGTGTATCGGGAGTCTAGGTTTTTAAAAGGTTTAAGAACGGTTTTATAACTTCCATTCCAGTTGGCAACAGCCGTTTCTTGAGTATTAAACGTTTCTTTGAGATTTTCTAGTGTTAGTTTTGACTCATTACTCCATATAGAAAAGGGCTTCCATGCAACAGATATATCTGCCAGTACAGAATTAGGAACACCTGTTTTTGTCCTAAATTGGGTAACTCCTCTAAGGTAGTTTTTGGAATCCATTGATAAAGACGATGTTAAACGCAACGATTTTTCGATGGATTGCTCGGATCCTGTTTTCCGATCCTGGACTTTTAGCTCAACGACATTATTCCACTTGTCGATTAAAGAAAAATCCCAATGTGTTTGAGACTGAATTTCCCGAAAACCGTTACTGGAACTGATATAATCTGTCTTCCGTTCTCCCTTTATTTTCTCCGAAATATTGCCTCCTAGTAACGAAAATGAAAGCCCAGCTTCAGCAGAAAGTCGTTCATAGTTTTGAGATATTTCAGCCGAATTCGGGCGCTCAGAATATAGTTCTTGGCCGCCTGTTAAGCTTACGACAAATGGACCTAACCCTGTTTTTCCGATTGAATCTATAAGTCTAGTGTCATATTGAGTGTCTGAGTAATTCTGTCTCGATTTTTTGAAATTAAAAGACACACTATGTTTGTTTTTTCCCAACGTTGTAAACGCGCTATATCTATAGTCTCCAGCTCCTGCCGTTTTTCCGGAAACAGGTACAAACGTAGAGGATGCTTTAAATATCTCGGATTGCCAGGTAAACAGATCTGTCTTCAAATCTTGACTTAAAAAATAGGCAGACCCACTAGCTGTCGTTTCATCAGATTTATTCTTAGTCCAGGACATTTCTTGGTGTAAATTTAGAGGTCCGACTATCCAAGAGAGAACGCCCGTTCCTTGATGATTTGTCAAAAACACGTCCGTTTGTTCTTTCTTTTGAAGATAGTAAAGTCCCGCTTTAATGTCGTCGGTATTTGTTTCTAGTTTTGTTCCCCACACTTGGTCCTTGAAAAGAATATTATCCGTTTGATAAACAGTGACTATTTTATCTTCGGTCTCAACGACGGTCGTTAGAAAACGAATGTCTCCTGAGGTGTAATCTATTTCATAATCGATGCCTTTTACTTGGGCTTTTCCATTTAGTTCTATTGTTTCCGAACCTGGGATAACAGGGCGAGAAACAAGTATAAAAGGCCCCTGACTATTGTTACCTTGAAATTGCTGTTTCTTTAGCTGGCCTTTGGGTTCTGAAACGATAACACCAAGTGTTGTGTTTCCAATTTTAACTTCACCTTCTATACCATCGAGAGTGTCTCTATATTGCATGAGGGTATGATTTGCGAATAAGGTTTGAAATTCTCCCAGTTTTGCTTTGAAATTAGGGTTAATTATCTCAAATTGGGTTTTATTTTCATCTTTGGTTCCACGTGACGATTGCCTGATATCCGCATTAATCGTTGTATTGAGTGCAGTTCCTGACAATTTAAGACTTAACTCTTCCTGTCGTTTTATCGTATTGGTTCCGGTATCAGCTTTAGAATAGGAGAAATCAACACGTTTGTATCCTGATACGAGAAAGTCTGCCTGACTCTCGGTTTTAATAGCTGTTAACCAATTATCTAGAAGTCCTCC
>JABIQV010000041.1 GCA_018699495.1 bacterium
AAATATTTTCAAAAAGCGTTTGAGGCAGTGGCGAATGGAGAAATTGATACGTGGGACACTCAATTACAATATTTGCTTTGGCAAAAAAGACAAAGGGTAGTTGTTTCATCAAAAAATCTGATTCAAAATATCGGATGGACGGGAGCTCATGCGCAAACGAAAGACCATAATCACGAATTACCAACTAGTGAGATAGAATTCCCTTTAACTAGCCCAAAAATTGTGGAGAGAGATGTCAAGGCAGATAAAGTAATAGAACAGATAAGCTACCGAATTACAAAACTATCTTATTTGAAAAGTCAAATAAAAAAATTAGTTTCTTGAAAAGTATTAAACTGTTACAATTATGGTTTATTCAGTTTGGAATAAAATTAGTACACCCGCTACGGCGGATAATTTTTCTATAGAGATAAATGGGAACATTCCTGAGGAAACAAAATCTACAGTTTGGGACTTAGGTGTTACGTTCAAAAATTTTATTACAACCTCCGTTCGATACGCCCGTAGCGAAAGTTTTCCCTATCTTAATAGCACTCCTGGCGGCCTTCGTGACGCGATCTTGTCATATTGATGTGCCGTTTGGGCCAAAGGTGGTTGAGCCACAAAACGGGTATAAACCTTAGTAATTACATCCTGTCAACATACACGGTGGTGATATTAGTTTTTGTTAATAAAGATTTTTTTAAATAGTCAAATAAGTACTGCGAGAATTGGGATTAATAATGAAGATTAAAAATCTAATAAATGTAATTTCTAAGATGAGTGTTTATCAAACAATACCTCCATATAACTTATCCTGGATGAAAAGTCGGACTTTTTTTAACCAAATCTTAAAAGAAGAGGCCATAAATTTGATAGATATTGGAGCACGAAATACCTCATGTGAAGAATTAGAACCATTGAAAAATTGTTTGAATTATATCGGCTTTGAGTCTGATGAAGTTGAAGCAAAAAGATTAAACGGAAAAAGGAATGACGACTTTAAATCATTTCTAGTGATTCCAAAATTTGTTGGTACTAAAGCAGAGAAAATCGACTTTAACATTTTTAAAAAGAAAGGTGAAAGTTCAAAACTGGAACCTAATCCATATTTTCAAGAATACTTTGGTGATTCCTTTGAAATCTCTGACACCATTAGCATTGACTCTGTGAATTTAGATGATGTACTTAAATCAAATATGATAACTCCAGATATTATTAAGTTGGATACGCAAGGAACAGAATTTCAGATATTGAACTCATCTCCTCGCTCTCTAAAAAGCAGTCTGTTGATCGAATGTGAGATTGAGTTTGTGCAAATGTATAAAAGCCAGAAGTTATTTTATGATGTTTGCTCATTACTATACCAATCAGGTTTTGAATTACTTTATCTAAATAGGGTATTTAGTAGTTCCAAGAAATTTAAAGGAGAATCTCGTGGTCAAATTATTTTTGGTGATGCTCTTTTCGGAAAACGTCGAGATTTGGTTAAGCAACTATCATTAGAAAGAAAGCTTAAATATTGCGTTATGCTGATTAACTATGGACACATTGACTTCGCATATGATATTTATAACGAAAACGAAGACCTTAAACTTTACTCGGATAGTTTAAACGAATTTTTTAAAACATCCTTTCGCTCTGAAAAAAGAGGTCTCTTTCAAAAGATAAAATTCGGGCTAAAGTGTCAAATAGAAAAACTACTTTATTTAACATTAGTTGCTCGAAAAACTAACGGTTTAAGAAGTGATTCGGATCGATCTTGGCCCGTTAGGTAGATTTAAATGTCCTGTTTCTATAGAAGCTAAAAAGCTATCAAATTACAAAACTTACTTATTTTAAAAGGCA
Source organism: bacterium (assembly GCA_018699495.1). Lineage (GTDB taxonomy): Bacteria > Margulisbacteria > Marinamargulisbacteria > JABIPA01 > JABIPA01 > JABIPA01. The sequence continues at coordinate 1,828 of JABIQV010000041.1, forward strand.
ATTAAGAAAACTAGTTCCTTGAAAAACATTAAACGAGTTCACTTAGTTTACCCTGTTGGAAATAAAGTCAGTACACCGGATGCAATAGGCCGGAATCTAAAACTATATTTAGAAAAATTCTATCAAGTTATAACTTACAATTACGATGAATATCGTACTATACACCCTGGAGAAACAGATATTTTAATTGGACATTGGCATCCAAATCCATTTACTGTTTTTAGGATGAGTGCCA
>JABIQV010000042.1 GCA_018699495.1 bacterium
AATTTTATGAATAATAAAACTTTGTGATTCATTGATTTAGTGAGAAAAATAGGGGTTTTTATTAATTCTATAATTCTCAGCATAATGCTGTAAGGAGGATTGATTGTGACAGACTCTGCCAGTCATGGGGTTATAAGTATGAATCGCTCTTTGTTTTGTAGACATATCCAAACGTTACAAAAGGCAGCTTAAATCAATATGCACGATGACAGTAGTACACTTATGATTTTTGATTTACTGTATAAGTGATGGGGCCACCTCTCTTTAATGAAAAAGATTACCTAGCATCAAATACTGACGTTGCAAACGCGGTGCGTAAAGGTCTTTTTTCCAGGAAGGAGCTACGACACTTGAGAGTACAAAGAGAAAAATCATCGCTTGCTATTTCATATATTTTCTAACATTTTAGATCAATTGTAACGAACAAATAATCACGTTAGTTTAAAAGTAAAGAGCTACTGAGTTAGAACTATATCCATAAAGGGGCTTATTGAATGCTCAAAGCTTTTAGCATCAAAAAGATCGAAAATTATTTCATAAATTTTATTTGCTTCTTCTGTCAATCGAGCATCTACTATTCCTCGCTCTCTTAGTAACTCATTAATAAAATGATCACGGTAGTATTCGGGTGGATTTGGTGAGTTAAACTCAACAGAACTAAAACCAATCTGATTGGCTAATTGAATAAATGTAGACTGAAAAAATAAATGCTTATCCACAAGGTTATTTAACATAGCTCTAGAACTCTTATTACGAAATGAAATATCCTTGTACAAGGCATCAACCATTTTATATTGAGTACCTAATTGTTTCTGAGCGATTAAAAGTGCTGCAGCGCCAAGACCGTATCCTATCGCAAAAGGCTCTCCAAATAGCACTTTTCCTTTTGGCTTTAAAATTCGTCGACAATCCTTGAGGAATTTCTCATAGCAATCGAAATGATGAAGAATGGAACTGCCAATAATCAAATCAAAGGTAGCATCACCAAAGTTCATTGCTTCAGCATCTTGTACTGACATTTCAAGATCATTGGTGGTTTTAAGACTCATATTAAATCTTGATAGCATTTCTGGGCCATGAGGAGAAATATCAAAAGCGTGTAACTTACAATGATTAATTTTCTCATTTTGTAAAAAACCCGCTGTCACCCATCCTGATCCGCAAGCTGCATCAAGAATTGATAGCTGTTCAAGTGGTTGTTGCATTTGAAAACCTAAAGACTTCAAAAGCATTCCAGAACGTTCCTTAGCAGTATTGAAAAGCACTTCATTATCTTTTTCAATTACATCTCTTGCATGCTCATAACCATCAGCATATAAACTATCAAAATAAATATTTTGGTTTGTTAAATCTTTAAAAAATCTGATTACGCCGCTATTGGATATAGGATGCATAACATCACATGTTTTGCAATGTGCACCTTCTGCGTTAAGCTTCAGAAAATCAGTTTTTCCACAACAACAGGTATATTTAAAAACAGTATTCATTGAAATCATTCCTAAAAAAAATCGTAAGTGCTTAGGGCTTCACTCATAGAAGACCATTACATTTTATTTCAGTACATAAAAAAACCAGATACATTGGTGTTGTACTATCTAATTTAAAACTCTTGCGGATCCAATGATTTAACTCAAAAATATTTTACTTCTCAATATTTTCATTACCAAATTAACAAAATATATTCTATAGCCTAACAATTTATGTGCTTTTCTCAGCATATTAGTTCTGACTGTTTTATAAACACTAGAACTATCTTTATCTGTTGTTTTACCCAGTACAATTTCAGCTTTCCACCAACTTAAAAAACAGGGCTCTACAACACTAAATGGCTCAGGAAATGCATGTTGTAAATCTAGCCGCGCACGGTAAAGTCGTCTTGCTTCAGTTGGAATAAGTTCATCGTTTTCAAACCGTTCAAAACACCAGCCGTTGTAATCCGAATTACCTTGACCCTCAGTAACCAAATCATTGCCATAAGTATCCCATAACTCATATGCGGTTGATTGATCGGATACGTAACGTAGAAGCATACCGTAGCCATCACCACTATCATAACCAGTAAAGTGATAGAACCGTAATGGTTCTTTTGCAGCAAAAAACACCCCATTTTTATCTTTTGAGATACAGCGATGGGCGATATTCCAAGTTGCAACATTGTAACCTCGATCTCTCACAATAAATAACTTGCTAAAAAAAGCAGGAGCCAGATCACACCAGCGTTGATCGGTAAATAGTCCACCCGGAATATCATCATGGCAAAAAAAACGTAATCTTTTAGCCCACCAACGAATAAAATCAATTCCTTGTCCGGAAGTTGTCGCTGCAAAAAAACCAAGATTATAAACGCCGTGTTTTAGAGCAGAAATTTCATTATCTCTTATTGCGTCTATATCCTCTTCAAGATCAAGCATGTGTGGCGTTAATAAAATATCATATTGGTCAAGCAGCGTCTCAAGAGGGGTTAATGAGTTAAAAACTTTAATATCTGGATCAAGATACATGATTTTATCAATGCCTGAGCGTTGCGCAAGGGATTCAGCGGCAATCCCCTTTACCGCGGTACAAAGTTCAACTATCGAATGGCCAAACACCCAGCGTTTTAAATTAGGCAGGCCAAGTTGTTCAATAGTAAGAATCTCATCGAACGGCTCTTGCTTAAGATCAAATGAAATAGGCATATCATCAGAAAAAAGTAACACAAATATCCAATCCGGATGAAAGCACTTAATCGATTTTGCTAAAACACGCGCTTTAGGAAGGTAACTTTTTGTGACCGATGTATAAACAAGCATTATTTTCGTCTCCTAATGGCTCTTTTAAGAACAGATTGCATCATTGACAATATTAATTCTGGCGAAGAATTTAGGGGTACAACCTCGCCTAACTTATACTCTCTGACTCTTCTTCCTTGTGCGCCAAGATCAAAAGCAACAATTGGCAAGCCCAAATCCATAGCCTCCGAAATCGTATAGCTGAATGTCTCTGGAACGATAGAAGCCATCAGCACTACATTAATTCCTTCTTTAGACAAAATATCTGGCAACATATTTTTTTCATATGGGCCAAAAACTTTGACTCCCGGTACAACCGGGGTCAAAGTTTGGCCAATGACAGAAACAGATATATCCAACTCTTCTTTTTGGATATATGTAGCAAGTGAATTAACTACACATGCTCCTTTTACTGTTGTTAATGTACCCAAAACCCCAACATGTAAGTCAGTTGACAGTCTTAACAATTTGCCAGCAAGAGGTGTAGCTTCACTGTGATAATTAATTTTCACTTTTGATTTGTCTATTTGAAATGCCTTTTGGATAATTTCTACTGATGATGGGTCAAAAAAACTAATTGTATTTACAACATCAAATAGTTTCGTATAAGTATTTCTCCATTCAGCGATATGGACAGGACGAGTGCTTGCCCAGTACGCCGATATGTTTTTCTTTAAGCATGCATTGCAGTGAGTTGGATTTGCGGGAACACCACAAAATTTATTATTAAAATCTAAAAGATGTTGCGAGGGACAAACTGCATAAAAATCATGTATTTTAAAATCTAAATTAGCCTTCAATAGCTTAGATAGAAAAATAATTCTAGGTACCGCATCATCAATGTCAGGTAAACCGTAAAGTGAATTAATAATAATTAACTTACAATTCACTGTAGCTAGAGCCGAAAACATCTCTTTAATATCATATGTATTAAAAATCAACCCATCATCAACCTCAATCCATTGGACAAACCAGCCTTTATCAGTGTAATAAATCCTTAATACTGATGTTTCGTTGTTAACTAAAGTTTGGATTAATTGTTCAGAATAGACGTTCGCTCCTCCACCAAGGTTATGATCAAAAATGATAATCGTATTATTAGTTACACTTTGTGATAAACAATCATTAACTAATTGTAGTGGCATTGTGCCTGACTGTGAGTTTCCAAATCGTTTGAATGAATAAGGTTGATGGGAAAAACCATTTTTTTCAGCAAAATAAGGGAATAGCCTTTCAATCCCATGCGCTAATGTTCCATCGCACTGACCGGATTCATTATCAAAATCCTGTAAGGTTAATTGCATTTTCATAAACGGTTCTATTGCTTTACCTCGAAACCAAAACATTGCTCCTGAAGGGAAATATGCCGAGTCTAAATGCTCAATGTCACTGCAATCATAACCTAGACGATTGATCAAATCCTCCATGTGAGTCTTATTTCCCCCAATTCTCATGAATGGAAGTACTGGATAGTATGTCTGTGGAAAAAGTATTCCTAATCGTTTGTTTTTATGAAATTGATGAAGAATTTGGTTAACGCTCTGTACATTTCCAAGTAAATGCAGCATTAAATAGCGCCTCCAGCCGCGTAGATTCAGATTATGCGGAGAGCGTTTTGTATGAATATGTAAGACTACATCATGGTGGACTAATTTGGCTCCCAGTGTAAGAATCATTGGTGCAATATCACGTCCCTTGTTTTCAACAATATAGATATCAAGATTTTTGATATTTTCTAATTTAGAAAATATTTTCTGGATTATCACTTTTTTCTTTTGTGAATTTGTTGTTACATAACATTGAAATTTAACGGGAATGTTTGCTAAATAAGTTCGAATTTCAAAAGCAATATCGGTATAGTAAATGTGGATATGTACGGCTACATCCATGGGGAATTTTACTGTTATATTACGACTATCATCTAATAGTATGAATGGATCCAGCTTTAACGGATGATCAAGTGAGCGATAGCGCTCATGCATATTAATATGGTTACGTAAACCTTGAAGGCCGCCCTTTCTAACAGCATCAATACTACGGCTAAGTAATCGCTTAAATCCACTCATACCCGGGTAAATTTTTCGATAATTAAAATAAATCTTAAAAATTCGTATTCCAGAACGAGAAACTATCCGTAATGGCTCAGTAATACGCCAGGACCTAGACAACAAAATATTCTTGATTTCTCCACGTAGTTCCTCAGATAAAGCTTGTAAATCACTCGCTTGAGTTTCAATCTCGGTTAGGCTGACTTTCAAGGCATCACGTTCGGATTCAATCTCGGTTAGATTGACTTTCAAGTTATCACGTTCGAATTCACTCTCGGTTAGATTGACTTTCAAGTCATCACGTTCGGATTCACTCTCGGTTAGATTGACTTTCAAGTTATCACGTTCGAATTCACTCTCGGTTAGATTGACTTTCAAGTCATCACGTTCGGATTCACTCTCGGTTAGATTGACTTTCAAGTTATCACGTTCGAATTCACTC
>JABIQV010000043.1 GCA_018699495.1 bacterium
AAGTTTTTTAATCGCATCTGACATGGGTGAAAGAGTTTATCCCGAATACACCGTTCAATCATATACTCGTTTCAATTGGGCAGGAATCGAAGACAAGACTCTTTAAAGATTAATAGGAATGTTCTTTGTATATTTAGCTGAAATCCAAAGGACATTCCCAATATTTTCTACAATAAATTCACATTTTAAAAATCGACAATAAATAATCAAACTCCCCACCTATTCCTCATCCCATTCCCTTGCCTGAGCACACACATACACTGTATCCTTTAAACAGAATTTTATGGAAAAAGTAAAAACAGGCATAGAAAAACTAGATACCCTCTTATATGGCGGATTCCCAAAAGGACGCGCATACCTAATCTCTGGTGAACCAGGAACAGGAAAAACCATCTTCACTTTACAATTCCTAAAAAAAGGAATCGAACTCGGCGAAAGATGTATTTATATTTCCATCGACGAAAAACCCGAACATATCATCAAAAATGCAGAATCTTTGGGATGGGACCTCCAATCTTATTTAAACAAAGGCCAGCTTAAAATTTTTGATTTCTCAAACTTTTTCACAAATTTGACTATCGAAGATACAAAAAGTGTAACCAAGGTAATCGGTGAAATCGTCAATTATGTAAAAGAACATAAAGCGACACGACTAGTCATTGACCCAATAGCCCCATTACTTTTCTCGCAAAAATCAATTACAAACGTATCCGAATATATTAGAAAACTCATCTACCAATTAGAAGAAACAGACAACTGCACCACCTTACTTACGTCTTATGTTCCCGTAGGCTCGGACAAACTAAGTCAACATGGAATAGAAGAATTTGCCGCTTCAGGAATCATTCTACTAAGATTAGTCAAAGAAAAAAGTAACGTAATGAGGACCATTTGGATTAGAAAAATCAGGGGAACCAAATTTGATCTATCCGAATATAACTATGAAATACTAAACGAACGAGGAATCGTTCTTAGGCAACCCGTATAATATGACTAAAATTCTTATAGCAGACGACGAACTTAATATCCTTACCCTTGCGGGGGCTGTCTTTGAAAATGCTGGAATGGAAGTAACAACGGCTGTAAATGGTGCCGAAGCCATTGAAAAAGCTATCGCAATAAAACCAGATATAATCATCACCGATATCATTATGCCGAAAAAAAATGGGTTCCAGGTCTGTAAAGAGGTCCGTCAACATGAAGGGCTATCAGATGTTCCCATTATCATTCTTTCTGCCCTCGGCGACGATTACAATAAATTAAACGGATTTGAAGAAGGCGCCGACGATTATTTAACAAAGCCATTTAATATCGAAGAGCTAAAAGCCAGAGTCAATGCTCTTTTAATGCGTCACAAAGCAAAATTAAAAAAGGACACCGACCATCCAATTGAAACGACAGTAGAAATTGAAAAAATATCGACAGGGAGCTCCAACTTAGACAATCAACTATATGGTGGCATTCCAAAGGGATCAAATATCCTTATTTTAGGACCCATAGGAAAAGGAAAATCTAGCTTTGTCCGACAGTTCATAACTGAAGGCCTAAAAAACAAGGTGCCGTCTCTTTTCATTTGTATGGATGACGACCCAAACCGCATTAGAAAACGAATCAATGCAAAAGTTGATAACTCCCTCGCCCATTTAGAAGAAAACAATACCATTAAGTTTATTGACGCGTACTCTTGGTCTTCGTTTACCCCAAGGGATGGCGAAGAATTTGCTGTAACTGGGGTTTTAGATCTAAACCATCTATCCGGCCTCATTTCAGACGCAAGCCAAGTCCTCGGTCAATCTATTCAAGAGAAAAAAGGTGGTCGTCGCGTCATTGATTCTATTTCAAGCCTTCTTATCAATTTTGAACTTCCAGATGTCCAACGCTTTTTAAATCAAATTGCACGAACCAGTATCCCATTTGGAAACGTGACAACGCTTTTTGTTCTTGAAGAAGGAACTGTATCTGACCAAGTTCTAAATAACGTTAAATATGTAATGGATGGAATAATAGAATTTAATGAAGCAAACGATGTGCGACAAGCACGTGTGCAGCATATGAAATGGTCCAAATATAATAAAGATTGGACGCCCCTTATCTAAGCGCTTCTTTTCCTAATCGAACTTAACTTCAAAATCTAATAAACAAAAAAAAGCCCTTATTAAGTTTTACCTAAATAAGGGCGCTAGTCTAACTAACCACTATAAAATATTAATTACCTAAAATTTAGTCGTTTTTAAAAATAGTTTGAACTCGGTTCGGGCCAACACTAACCATTGAAACTTTTACTCCAACAGCTTGTTCAACATAATCAACAAATGTCTTTGCATTTTCAGGTAATTTTTCAAAATCAGTAATTTTAGAAATATCTTCGTCCCAGCCTGGTAATTCAACATACTCAGGTTCGCATTCGTTAAAAACATCTAAATCTAAAGGGAAATGCTCAACTTTTTCATTATTATAAACATAATTAGTACAAATTTTCACACTCTCTTGTCCATCAAGTACATCTAATTTAGTTAAACAAATCTCCGTCAATCCATTAACACGAATTGCATATCGTAAAACAACCAAATCCAACCATCCACATCGTCTTGGCCTATTAGTCGTCGTACCATATTCACCACCCTTGTCTCGCAATGCTTCTCCAGTTTCATCAAGTAATTCAGTAGGAAAAGGACCTTCTCCCACACGAGTCACATAAGCTTTAGTCACACCCATCACACCTTCAATAAGTTGCGGACCAATCCCTGTTCCAGTCGTTGCAGCACCAGATATTGGATTAGAACTCGTAACAAACGGATATGTACCATGATCAACATCTAACATTGTTCCCTGAGCACCCTCTAAAATAACCCTTTTTCCTGCCTTAATCGCCTCGTTAATATAAAGTGATGTATCAATAATATAAGGTTCTAATTCTTTTCCATATTTATGAAATTCAATAACAACATCATCAATGTCTTTTTCAGTAACACCAATACCAGTTAACCATGATTTTTTCATGATCTGCTTCTTCAAAAATTCTGGTTTTAAAAGGTCCATCGCTCTCACACCAAAACGAGCAATTTTATCGGTATAAGCAGGGCCAATACCACGTCCCGTTGTTCCAATTTTTTCGCCTTCTCGATTAGACTCTTGGTTTGAATCTAACGTTTTATGAAAAGGTAAAATAACATGAGCAATAGACGATAATTTGAATTTACTAGGATTTACAGCAATTCCTCGCTTTTTCAATCCATTCATTTCTTTTAACAAAACTTCAGGGTCAAGGACGACTCCGTTAGCCATAATACTAACGCAAGAATCGTTTAAAATTCCTGAAGGAATATGATGTAACTTAAATGTTTCTTTACCAACAACCACAGTATGCCCCGCATTATTGCCACCTTGATAACGAACAACTAGGTCCATTTTTTCAGCAAGAATATCGGTGATTTTACCTTTACCCTCGTCACCCCATTGACTTCCAACTATTACCTGTACAGACATATTACACTCCAAAATAAATTATATTTTTTCCAAAGGAATATATCTTAGCATTCCAATCCAAAAAAAGCAAATTTTCAATCATCACCTTTTCTATCATCACCACCCCATTTTTTCATTAAATGTGATGAAAAAATAAGAAATTTGATATTAGACCAAATATAACTTAAACT
>JABIQV010000044.1 GCA_018699495.1 bacterium
TTCAAACAGGTGAATATTTACTCCGCCAACAAAAACTTAAAAATTTAAAAACGACCATCGATTATTATAGCTCGCTAAAATTAAATCCATATAATAAAATTGGCTTTTTTAAAACGCTTTCGAAAAACTTGCCTGAAGACATCGTATTTAACGATCTTAAGTATTCCAAAACACGTGAAATAGTTGTCCGATCAACTGCGTTTCGTCAAGAATCTATTCATAAATACTATGATGATTTAAGCAATGATTTTGAAGAAGTCGTCATTGATTCTCTAAAAATATCACCTGGAGAGGGGAATTCTTCTGTTAATTCTTTCTCATTAAAATTCAAATGGCAAGACCCTGATAAAAATAAAAATTTAGGAAATAAGGAAGCCTCAAAACCATGAGTTTTTTAGACCGTTTTAATTTAGAAGAACAAGAGCAACGCATAGAGCTTTTCAGAAAATATCAAAAATATGTATTTGGGCTTGTTGGATCTATTATTATTTTTTATGGGTTTTTATGGATTGTTACCCCCAAATATAAAGTGTATAGAGAAAATAAAGTGCGTTTAAACCGATTCGTTGACGTATTAAACACCCGCCGTGCTAAAGCGCTTGATAAAAAAAATATTTTAAAAGAACTTGCCCGTCTCGAAGCAACGGTTTATGAAAAAGAAGCTGACTTCTTTACTGTAGAAGAATATAACGAATTTTCTATCAACATATTACCTAAACTAGCTAACAACTTAGGTAATATAATCAATACAATTACATATTCTAAGTTTAAACCGCTAAAGGACAAGGTTCACACCGCAACTCTCGGCCTAAGATTTGAAGGCAGCTATGTTTCTGTTATTAATTTTATTATGGAACTTGAACGATTTTCAAAAATTATAAAGGTAGACGAATTTTCCTTTAAACGTTTAACTGATGATCCTGTTATATTATCTGTAACCTTACAGGCCACTGCCTATATAAACAAAGACAACTAAATGACTATACTATACCCACTACTTAACCGTTCTGAAAAGCAATTCACTCGTTCCTTATATGTAGTTCTCATATGGACAATTGTTTTAATTACCCTCCCTCTTGCAGCCCCTTCTTCTAAAGAGTCTGTTACTATCCCCTCAGGACCTACTCACGTTGACAAATTAGATCCCGAACTCAAATCTGACGACCCCGACTTTCATTTTAAAAGAAACCCGTTCGAACCTGTAAAATGGCGGCCCCAATTTAAGTCCAAATTATCATTACCAACGACTATAAAACTTCCTGAATCAAAAACCCTATTTAGCCTCACTGGAATTATCTGGGATGACAAAAAACCGTACGCAATTTTGTCGTTTTCAGGTGCCCGAAAAATTGTTTCCGAAGGAGATATAGTTGAAGGAAAGACCATACACTCTATTTCCCGTTCCAAACTTATATTGAAAAGCGCAAAAGAAACTTTTATACTTATGATTGGTACCGATATCCTTTTATGAAAATAAGTTTAACCTATATACAAATTTTATCTATACTAATGGGATTTTTAGTCACATCAGTAAATGCTGCAACACAAACTATCAATCATTCGGTCTCTCCACATATTAAAATCATTCAACCCAAACAACATTCTGTTAGTGTATCCTCACCAATTAATATCGAAGGTATTTTGTACAATTTAGATACACTGACAATTAATAACGAGTCCGTTTCCGTAAATTCTTTAGGTGAATTTCGATATATTTACCGCCTACCTGATGCAAATAAATATAATGACATTGAACTAATTGGTCAAAAAAAGGGTACAGATAAAGAACGTGTGAAAAATATCAAAGTATATTATAAACAGACAAAAATTGATGGTTCGACGTCGACAAAAACAATCAAACCGACAGATTTGACTAAGCCGACCGTGTCTCGTAAAAAAACAGCCCTTGCTTCTTCCTCAGTAAGTACCACGTCGGCAATTAAAACGACGGCCTTGCCTAAATCAAAACATACGTCCTCTACAAAAATACCGACTGAGGACACCACCCCGTCTACACAAAAAATAGTTAGATTGAACACAAAGCCACCCAAGTCAGTGCCTCCTAAAATTATTTCCAAGCCGTTAAAAATAGCTAAA
>JABIQV010000045.1 GCA_018699495.1 bacterium
CGCTTACCATTAATAGAAGCGACACACAACGAAAAGGTCAAATTAAGAGCTTTATTAGAAGCATCTAATATTCCTTTAGTTAACGTATAAATAATATGGGCGACTCGTTAAGCATCATTTTTTTAGGTGGTCTTGGCGAAATTGGGCGTAATATGTGCCTAATTGAAGCCCAAGACGAAGCCATTATTATTGACTGCGGTATGATGTTTCCAAGCCCACACATGTATGGAATCAGAAAAGTTACCGCGCATATTAACTTCTTAGACACCTATACAAAACCAATTCGTGGCGTATTTTTAACACATGGTCATGAAGATCATGTTGGGGGTCTTCCTTTTTTATATCAAAAAATTTCGGCTCCTCTTTATGGAAGTCCGTTGTCACTTGCAATTGCGAAACAAAAATTAAGATATCGAAGCCTTTGGCGTTCGATTGACTTCGTTCCACTCGTCCCAAAAACACTCATTGCCTGTGGCGAATTTTCTATTACCCCTATCCACGTTTGTCACAGCATCCCAAATTGCTTTAGTTTTTTGATTGAGCATAAAAATGGCCGTATTCTACACTCAGGAGATTTTAAGTTAGATACCGACCCAGTGGACCACCAACCAACCGATCTAGAAACCATCAAACAGTTGAGCGAAAAAGGAATCGATATCCTTCTCTCCGATAGCACAAACGCAAATTCAAAAGGATCCTCTCCTTCTGAATCATCTATCTACCAAAATTTATTAGAAAAATCGAAACCTATAAAAGGAAAAATCATAATCGCACTTTTTGCATCTCACGTTCATCGGGTAATTCAATGTTTCAAACTTGCCAAAGAATTAAATAGAAACGTTCTCGTATTGGGAGCTGCTCTTGTTGATACGCTAAAAATTGCTCAAGAAGCTGGGATCATCCCAAAATATGAACACAGGATAACGTTTGGTCAAAGCAGTCAACTTCCTGATGAAAAACTGTTAATCATTACAACAGGATCCCAAGGAGAGCCTCATTCAATGCTGACTCGATCTGTTTTTTCTCGAGACAAGGGCATAAACCTTAAAAAAGACGACGCCATTATCATTTCTGCAAAAACGGTTCCTGGAAACGAACATAATGTAAATAAAATTTTAAATCAGCTAGCTAAACGACAAATTAAAGTCTTTGATGGGAACAAAGGGCTTTTCCATGTCTCTGGTCACGGATACGAAAAAGATTTATTAAAACTACTCTCAATCGTCAAACCAAACTACTTCATACCAATTCATGGCGAGTATACACATTTGCTAAAACATAGAGCTATCGGTATCGAATCAGGTATTGATGAATCGTCAATTTACATTCTTGAAAATGGAGATAGTGTTTCATTGGAAAAAGGAACTCTGACAAAGAAAACTACAGCAATTGTAGACCAAACACTTCTGGATGGTGCTCAACTTTATAAACCAACATCATCCATTTTTGATGAACGGTCTCATCTACAAAAACATGGATTTTTAGTGATAATTTTTAAAAACGAACGTGCTGACAGACTAATTTCCAAAGGTTTCATTGAAAAAGGACATTCTGTTTTAGATGAAATAGTGCCTTATATTAATAAATTTATGGTGAAATTTGATTCGGAGCCTGAAGGTTCTTTTAATAAACATTTAGCTAACTTTAAGCCTAAGTTTGAATCTTGGCTTTTTGAACGTGCTAAAAAACGTCCGTTTCTTACCTTTGAGATCTAATTATTCAATCCACTCAACATGAGCAAAATTTTCAGACATTTGTTTTGTTTTCTTTGACGCCAAATTTAAATTATCGCCAGCCTCTTCAATTTTCTTATGTGTTTTTTCAATGATAACCCCAAAATTCTGAAAATCTGATTTTACTTTCACTAACAAATCTCTAATCTCCGCAGATCGCTTCTCTACAGCGATTGTTTTAAATCCTACTTGCAGACTATGAAGCAATGCCATAAGAGTCGTAGGACCAGATACAATAACTTGATAAGATTGCTGGAGATCCTGCACTAACCCAGAAATCTGGATAACTTCTAAGTACAAACTCTCGAGTGGCAAAAATAAAATTGCAAAATCGGTAGTTGTAGGAGGTACGATATATTTTTGTTTAATTCGTTTCGCTTCCTCTATAATTCTCTGCTTTAAGGCAGCCCTTGCCTGTTCACGCTCTTTTGCTGTTCCTTTTGAATCTGCTTCAATTATTTTTTCATAACTTCGGTGAGGGAATTTTGCGTCGATTGGTAACATTACCATATCGTGTTGGCCCGGAAACAATACGACAAACTCAATAAATTCAGATGTTCTAGGGTTAATATTTACATTTTTCTTAAATTGACCTGGAGCCAAAAACTGAGCCAACAATGACTCCAATTGAACTTCTCCCCACATTCCTTTTGCTTTAACATTTTGAAATACGTTTTTGATATCACTAACACTTTTAGCTAAATTTTGCATTTCTCCTAATCCACGATGGACAAGATCTAATCGACTACTAACCGACATAAACGATTCGCCAAGTTTTTTATCAATCGTTTCGTGTAATTTATTGGTAACTAATTGAAATAACTGATTAAAATGGGTCGTCATAATATCTCTAAATTTGTCGGAGTTCTGGTTATTAATCGCCTGAAACTGAGTAAGCGTAGAGATTAACTCTTCTCTCTGGTTTTTTAAATTTTGATTCAAATTTTGGGTATCTGTGTTTAGCTGCGCGTGTAAACTGTCGTAGCGTTCCTTATTTTTTCGATTCAATGCCTCAAATAAACGAGTCATTTGGCTAAATTTGTAGATAAAAAAACAGACCAAAAAAATGCACATTAAAAAACATGCAATTAAACCTACGACTAAAATATTATTTAAGGAATTCATAAAGTATATAAATGGGGTGAACGATGGGGCTTGAACCCACGACCACCGGAATCACAATCCGGGGCTCTACCAACTGAGCTACGTCCACCAAATAGGTTTATTATTATAGTCAGGTTCAAACTGAATGGCAATATATCAATATATCCATTTGTTAGATATACTTCTTCATATGAACCAATTAACTGTCCCTTATAAATGTAACCTATATATACAAATAGGTGTCTTTTTATCAATTTTTTATCTTACGACTTCAGCTCCTTTAGCTGATTCGAAATTATCTACTTCTGACATAAAAGAAAAACAACAATCAACCAGCGTTTCTTTGATAGTTGATGAATTTAAGTCTATTTCGTCAGATATGATGTCTATTGCTGCTTATCCCTTTTCTCATCCAAATGAGATGCTCTCTTTTTCTGGCATAATGGGAGCGGCTATTGCGGTGGATATCCCGGCTACGGAATTTGTTCAAAACACGATAAACCCATTATTTATAGATGACGTTCCAGATCTGAAATTATTTCCTCATTTAGCTCCGACAGATGAATACATTCTAGTTGGATTAGGCGGACTTTATGCCTCTTCGATAGCATTTGGTAACGCACATGGTCAACTTACCGCAATTAAAGCTGTAAAGGCTATTGTTTATTCATATTTCTATTCTCACATTGTTCTTAAAACAGCTTTTGCCAGAAATCGGCCAGATCCAAGTTTAAGTTCAAACGACGTTGACGACGGGTATACACGAAATCCATTAGATTTTTTTAATTTTCATCCTATCTATTACGTACCAAAAACGGAGGGGACGGCATTCCCATCGTTTCATTTTACGATGGCTTTTTCAGTAGGGCGAGTCATAAGCAACATGTACGATAACCCTTGGTTAGGCTATACGATTGTTTCAGCTGCTGTTTTACCGCATTTCGAAGGTCACAACCATTGGTTTTCTGATATGTTGGCGGGTGCATTAATTGGAACTCTCATAGCGGACATTGTGACTGATGATGTTAATGGATTGAAATCAATTTCTACCTCTGTAAATTTGTTTCATCATGAATTTGAATTTAGCGTTTTGAACCCTGCAATGCCTCTTGGCGTCACTGTTAAAACTGCGTTGTAGCAGGGTTCCTGTTTTCTCAATTTAAAAAAATGTGTACCGACGTGTCTATTTATACGAATGGATTTTAAACCTGATAAGACAGTAGTCCCTAGTTTAGAACTATAATTTTTTGATACAAATCGTAGACTTTTCACGTGCCCTTAACCCAAGAAAGATAGGGCTTTTAAGGTATAGTCTTCTTAATCACTAACTTACGGGAAGGAACCGGATTTCCTAAATTCCCAAATTTGAAAGAGACCGAGAAATGTTGCGCACGATTGCAGTCAATTTTGGATGACTTGCAGCAATCTTTCGAACAGACGACTGTAACCCCGACGTAGACAGTTCGATTAATGCTTCATCTTTAGATTCTCTTAATGCTTCATGGACAGCAACAGTTGCAAATCCAGCAATTGAATCAGCATCTTCTTGTTTGTTTTTGGATAAATCGTCTAATTCTATTTTTAACTCTTTGATCAACGCTTCAAGGTCTATTTTTCGTTTAGGATCCATTTTTTTTGCGTCTTTTATAAGTAATTCCATTTTCATAATTGTTTCTTTTATCATCTTAATTTCCTTTTTTTTCCTAACGCCACTCGTTCTTCAATAAATTACCTTTAAGTAAGATACGAGGAATTTATGTTAGAGAAAGATATATTTTACATTGAATCCCCAAAGATGGCTTCGAGGTATTTTCCGAATAAAAAAATTCATAGATACTCAGATAGTATAAGGGCGACTGCTATAATTTCCAAAGCATTAATTTTTAATGTATTTTTAAAAAAGTTGTTATACTTGCAACCGAATTTGAAAGTTTTTTGTCCTAACAGGATTCAAATTACAGTAAATATTTTCTTAATTTGATGATAAAAAATAGAGATATTAATAAACTTCTTAAAGCTAGGTAATAATAACCCATTTACAATAAAAAACAAAAAATGATATATTTTTCTTTTGAAATTGCGTTGGCCCTATCGTCTAGTGGTTAGGACACATGGTTTTCATCCATGCAACCGGAGTTCGATTCTCCGTAGGGCTACCAAACAGATTTTTTATTTTTCTTAAGTTCGATTCCTAAACTCTAACTACTCGGTTGATCCCTCAAACATTAGGTTGTTGCCATTTATTAAGTTCTGTAGAAAATTAATAGTTGGACTATTTTTTTAACAGCAGTCTCATCAAGTCATCTAGTCTTAATCTATTTCTAATTTACAGAATCTTATTTCCTTGGAGAAATAGGTTATACAGTAAGCGGTTTATCATTTCATCATATCCTAAACTAGGGTAAAATTATCGAATGAATTATTGTGCTATGTCATCTCTATTATCTAAGCTCCCATTCATCGTATTATGATCTTTTTTCATCATTTCATTGTATTTGTTTCCATTTCCATTTCTATAGTGTTTTCACTATCCCAACTTTTGGGCAAGCCAAATTCTCGACATATACTTCTTATCTTAATATTTACATCTCTTAGTTTTTTACAAGCCTATATGTGGATGTTTTCGACAAAAATACTGATATCTTTTCCCTATTTTTTCATGGCTTACGTCCCTGCTACAGTCATTTTTTCAACCAGTGTTTATCTTTACATCATGTTAGTAATAGAAGAAAGGGAGTTAAAGATCAATGATATCAAACATACGATAAGTATTATCTTTGCGTGCTTTTTTTTCTTTATATTTTTGATACGCCCATCTATGACTAATCAGGTTCAAATTCAGTTGCTTTATTCCGGTCAAAAATTTCTATGGATTTTTATTTTAACTATTTTTACAGCAGTTATAGCAAACACCTATCTATATTTAACTTATCGACTAGACTCATTATTTCAATCTTTTGACATGCGTAAAAGACCTGGGGTTACTGGCATCGCACTTCTCTTAGGTACTGTACTCATTAGCACGATTGGCTTCTCTTTTTTCTCAATACCATTAATCATTCACTTAACTTTTATATTGCAAACCTTATTTTCGATAGGACTGATTATTATGTTTGCGATTCACTTTAGATATCCTGAACATGCAGAATCTTGGATATTGGAAATAAAAAAGGTTGCTACAAAAAGAATGTATTTGAATGAAATTGATATCACTAAAACAGAACGTAACCTCTTACTCCTAATGACTAATGAAAAAGTATATCGGGATAACGAGCTATCTTTAACTAAATTGGCATCTAAATTGAAAATATCGAAGTATCAACTATCCCAATTATTGAATTTACGTTTGAATACAAGCTTCCATAATTTTATACGTCGCTATCGTATTAAAGAAGCAAAGTTACTCATTGCTAAAAACTCAAACCGAACACTTCTTTCGATTGCTTACGAAGTTGGATTCAATTCTGTTGCATCCTTCCAAACTGGATTTAAAAAAGAAGAAAAAAAAACGCCCTCGGAATTTCGACAGTCACTCCCCTTGTCAACGTAAATCGTTCGATTTTTTTGAAAACACACACCCTAGTCCAACCATTAAAACTGCCCATTCAAGACCTATAATTACCCATTGATGCGTCCCAAACGATACGTCCATAATCCGAGAAGCCATCCAGTATGTAAATGCACCCACAGGACCGCCTAAAACTAGAGCTAATTCTATACGATGATGCATAAATCGAAGCGCATATTTATGAAAAATTCCAAATGATGCCCATAATGGCAAAATCCAAAGAGGCGCAAACAATGCCGAAGGTTCATAAACCATTATAGAAAAAAACTGATTAAACGACTCCACTAAAAAACCAAGACACCCTATTTTAATCATTACTTGTAAATCTCTAGAAAAAGAACCTTCTCCCTTAACAACAAGACAAAAATATACAATCGAAGCAACGAATCCTAACCACGTCTTTTCCCAAAGCCACCCATATACGGTCAACGTCCAAACGAGGTTGTATCCAACAATATGGACAATTTGCATTTACATCATTCCTAGCTTAGAGAACACTTTATAGATAACTCCAGAAGGAAGGCTCATAAATAATTTCATTCCCAAACTAAATCTCTTTGGAAAATGGATTTCATGATACTTTTTTCGAAGACCAGAAATGATATAAGAGGACGCTTTATCGGGAGATATTAGAAATGGCATTTGAAAGGTATTTACATCAGTAAGTGGTGTTTTGACAAACCCAGGACAAATACAAGTAACAGCAACACCCTTGCCTCTCAATTCCAAGTCCAGCGATTGTGAAAGGGCTCTAATCGCGGATTTACTTGCACAATAAGCGGCTGATCTAGGCATACCACCATACGCGGCTAAACTACTCATAAGGGCTAATTGTCCCTTCGATTTTAAAAGAGCGGGTAAGACGGCCTCTATACAATGCGTCATGCTAAAATAATTCTGAATCATTAAGTTATTCGTACGATCTGCATTAAATTGGTCAGCATCCATGTAATCATTTGTACCGGCATTTAAAATGGCCAAAGAAATTTGATTTCGAGACACACTTTCTCGTATTTTTACTTGCGTGGACACCTCTAACAGATCGCCTACAATGAGTTCTGAATGATTCACACACATTCTCTTTACCTTATCTAATCGTTCTTGATTACGGCCACACAAAATAAGCTTAGCTCCGAGATTAGAAAGTTCGATTGCTAAATTTAATCCAATTCCTGATGAAGCTCCTGTTATTAAAATTGTTTGATTATCAAAATAATTTCCACTTTTCACGTTTAACCTCCCATAGATCCTTGTGTCCTTTTCCTGGAATGGTTTGAATAAATAAATAGACAAACGTCGCAATATTTCCCAAAGAGCCCATCAAACCAACCCAAAATAACGATTTAAAAACAGATCGCTCTCTTCTCATAATAAATCCGGAAAACACACCAAACCCTAAAACAAGATCCAATAACGTAACCTTAAACCAAGGGTCTGGCCAAAGCTTAGAAAATGATTTCACTATTGATATTTTTGGACCCGCCCAAAAGCAGCTGGCAATAAGAATACCTGCCCCAAACAAACTAGAATACCTTAACGCGTTTTTTTTCAATTCAATCCCTCCTCTATTAAACGTTGGTTCATTGGTCTGGTAATCAAAAATTGTAGCGTATTAATGTATCGATTTCTGAATCCAACTTCACAATAAGACAAATAATACTCCCATTTTTTAATAAATTCGTCGTCATAGCCAAGCTCCCTGATTAAGTCTATATTTTCTTTAAATCGAACACCCCATTCATTTAATGTTTTTGCATAATGAGGTCCTATGTTCTGAACAGTTTCTATGCCGAACCTAGTGTGGATTTTCAACATCTCCTGAATGACATTAAGACTCGGTAAATGGCCTCCTGGAAAGATATGTTTTTGAATCCAATCTTGGCGATTTTTATATCTATCGTACCTCTGATCCGGTATTGTAATAACCTGAAAAGCTCCCAACCCATCTGGTGTCAGAAATGACTCGATTTTCTTAAAATAAGCAGGTAAATAGTCATGTCCGACAGCCTCCATCATTTCAATCGATATCAACCGATCATACTGTCCTTGATGAGTTCTATAGTCTTCTAATCGAATATCAATCCTATCAGAAAGCCCCATGTCTGACACACGTCTTTTTGCCTCTATATACTGCTCATTTGAAATGGTCAATGTCGTCACTTTACACCCAGTACTTTCAACCAATCGAATAGCCGCCGTTCCCCACCCTGTTCCAATTTCAAGAACGTGATGTTCTGATTTCACTCTAAGCATCGTAATTAATCGATTTAGTTTATTTTCTTGTGCTTGTTCAAGTGAGTCCGTCTCGGATAGATACAAAGCAGAAGAATACATCATATTTTTATCCAAAAATAATCTATAAAAATCATTCCCCAAGTCATAGTGTTTCTCTATATTTTTTTTACTATTAAAAATAGAGTTATGTTGTCTTGAATGATTAATTTTATGGAAGCATTTGCTAATCCAAGACCAGTTTAACTTTGAATTTAATGAAGGTTTATTAAATAGAAAAAAACGTAAGATGGACAAAAGATCATCCGTCTTCCAAAAGCCCTTTACGTAGCTTTCACCAAGCCCAATTTCACGATTTAGAACCACTTCCTTAAAAAACCGATAATCACACACTTCAAGCGTTGCTATGGATACTGCGTCTGACCCGATAAGATGGGCATGTCCATTCGGTAATACTATCCTCAAACAACCATGTTTGAATTTTGATAATACACGTAACATTATTTGCATACACCTTTTTTCAAATTTAGTCGGGCCTAGCTTTCGTATCGTCTCTTTTGACGTTGATACAGGCCTAGGGAATGAAGGTATTTTTTTAAAGAAATGTAATATCGTCGCTTGTTTTAAAATTCTTGGAAGAGCCCCCGCTATCCGAAATGGATACATAAAACCGACTTTTAATAGATTTTTACTTGTAAATGGTATGGATTTACTCTGTTTAAGATCAGCATAAAACACTGTTTCATCGTTCTCACTATACTCGATATAAATTTCAATATTTTCGATATCTCTACCAATTTTAAATGTATAGGTCCCCTTATTTTTAAGAAAGGGAGACACATAAAACGTTTTATCTTGAACGTTTTCTAAATACGTTGATTCACATGTATCAGAAATCCAATACAAATGGCCCTCACCGTGCGTATTCGTTACTTGAGCAATTGCCGATATTATTTGAGAGTTACTATCTAAATCCAAGTAAAAAGAGACCGGGTTAAACCCTTTTATAATCAGGTTTGGTAACGTAAGTAAAAACGTTCGATGTGGTGGTGGAACGTTCCACTGTTTACGTACATTTATCAGTTTTTGAGATAGACTTTCTTTACCAGGCAACAAAAAATCAGAGTCATTAATCCAAAATACGTTTTTTTTATTAACAGAAAACAAACGGGGATTCGTCTGATCTCTTAATGTATCTGGATTAACTAAAACGTATACTAACGAATAGGAAAACGAGTGTTTTTGTTTACCAAATCGTTTATGAGCCGTATCGGCTAAAATAATCTTATTATTTTTCATTTAATTCCTCTATCAGAAAGAGTGTTTTCTAAACAATTAACAGCATTCATTCCAGATTGAAATGCATCTTCATGGAAGCCATGCCCAAAATAACTGCCACAGAATACAACCCTTTCATTTTCATTTATTTTTTTTAAAGCGGTCTGAGTATCCATCGCAGATTTGGTCATAATGGGATGTGTATAAGTTATTTTCTTTTTAACTTTTTCAGGTAATACTTCAACAGAAGGGTTTAGCGAAAGAAAAAAATTATCATCTGTGTTTAGTGGTTGAAGACGATTCATCCAATACGTTACACACGTCGGTTTCTCAAAAGAACCCTTAGGTGGTTTACTTAAGTTCCAAGAACACCAGGCTGGTTTTCTTGGAGGCATAAACCTAGCGTCGGTATGCAAATATGCATGATTGATAGAGTACTTCCATTTATCCAACAGATTATAAGCCAACATAAATTCAGTATTAATGAGCTTTTTAGCGTCATCCGCATGCGTAGCCACAATAACAGCATCGTAAGGTGAATCAACAGTTTCTCCCAGTACACGAATAGAGGTATTATGTTGTTCTATTTTTTGAATCTTCGTATTAGTAAAAATTTTTCCCGAAATAAATGGCATTGCTTTATCAATATAATTTTTAGACCCGCCTCCTATCGTTTTCCATTGTAATCCACCTCCAATTTCTAATAATTCATGATTCATCCAGAATTGAATAAAAGATCGCATTGGAAAACGTAAAGATTGTTCAAATGAAACTGACCAAATGGCAGAAGTCATTGGTAAAATATAATTCTCAACGACATTTCGGCTAATTTTATTTAATACAATATAATCAGCTAATGTCACAGTGTCAGACATACCTGTTTTACTATCAGACACACATTGATTATTAAAGCGATGCATACCTAATAGAAGCTTATAGAATGACGGTTTTATTAAATGACTTTTTTTTGCGAATAGTCCTTTTGGAAAATCACTTCCGAAAAAGAATTGATTATCATCATCTTTAACCGAAAAAGACATATCCGAATCAGTATATGACACATCTAATTCTTTTAAAAATTCTATGAACCCTTGGTAATTTTTTTCGTTAAATACAATAAACCCTGTATCAATAGAAACGCCTCTCTCATTGGAATCCTCTACAGTCACTGTATGTGTATGTCCCCCTATTCTATGTGACGATTCAAAGATATCAACTTCATGTTTTTTTGATAAATAATAAGCACTTGAAATACCAGAAATTCCAGATCCAACCACAGCTATTTTTGCCATTTTTTTTTTAACTCCTCTACATATTTTTATTAATAGTGAGGCATTTATTATTTTTTGACGGCTTAATTGGTCACATGTGAACAATTTTGTTTACTTGTGTGATCACTTACTATGTATATTTAGCCTAAAAAACTGAGTTTTAAGATAGACTGCCATTATAAATAGTCTGTTACTATTCTTTCTATATTGACTCCATATCTTAGCTAAAAAAAGGATACTGAAATTAGTCAAACAAAATGGTCCTACGCTCTTTCAACAAGCATTCAATCTAAAGATGAGTCGACTATCAAATACATTAATAGACTGATTTCTTTTTATAAAATAGAAGTTCCTAAACATACTAAATTACGTTTCAATCCTATCGAAGAAATGGGAGGAATCAACGGGTAGTATCCTTTAAATTTTTTATGGAAACCCCGATTTTTTATTGACCTTGTATGTGGAGCTATAGGATTAAATTAAAGAATGCATCATTTTAGAAAGTTTGACATGTTCGAGCGTGCAATTCGTCGTGGGATAACGGTTCCTAAACTATGAAACTATGGAGTATTCACCCAAAACATTTAAATTCTAAAGGCTTAGTCGCTGTATGGAGAGAAAGTCTTCTTGCTCAATCATGTCTTGGGAAAAACAAAAGGGTATACTAAACAGCCCCAAATCAACCGGTTTAAAGAAGTAAAAGACCCTTTAGGCACTCTCTCTAATTATTTGCGTATTATTGCTTCCGAAGCAGATGAAAGAGGTTATAAAGTCGATGCGTCTAAAATCTTATATTAAGATATCTTTAGTTAAATTACCTCTCACAGAGTGTTAACTTCATTTTAAGTAGGTACATTTTTTAAAAAATAAAAACACGTTCTACATTACTAGACAACCAGTTAGTTAAGAAAGATAGCCCTTCTCATCATCCATCATCTAGTCTTATCTGTGGGAAGATAGAGTCGTGGGAAAAAACGAGTCATTAATCAATTGTTGATAATACTTACTTGAGTTCATATCCTGAATTAGGGTACGCTTAGTAAAATGAATCGTTTATATAAATTTTCTATGCTTAAACTAATTACTTCAGTTGTATTTTTTAGTATTTTAAGTGGCGCAACTGTAACGGCTAGCGAACCTGAGGTAATAGAATTCCTAGATCTTCAAAGATATCAAGGAAAATGGTTTGAAATTGCTCGTTTCAGCAATCCCTTTCAGAACAAATGTAAAAAAAATGTAACCGCGACTTATACCATATTAGAGAATGGATCCATTGAGGTCGTTAACACCTGTACTTGTGAAAGCGGTCAAGATGAAGATGTAAAAGGCCTCATCAAAATTATTGATACTCAAACCAACGCTAAGCTTGGTGTTAGCTTTTTTGATGTTTTTGGCTGGCGTCCAGTTTGGGGTGATTATTGGGTTCTTGGACTAGATCAAGATTACACAGTTGCTGTTATTGGTGACCCTAATCGAAAATATGGTTGGCTTTTAAGTCGCACAAAAAAGTTATCTCCCACCCAAGTTAAAATCGCACTACGTATATTTGACAAAAATGGCTACGATTCTAAATCGTTAATTTATACTATCCACGACGATTGAAACTTACTATCGGTTTAAAAGGCTATTATAGGGAATTCGCTTGTTTTGGCTTTATTTTTCAAATTCCAATGTCCCCTAATTCATTTTTTTGCATATAAATTAATTTAAATAACTGAGACACCATCACTTTTTAAATCTAGAATACTTGCTCATTCCTCTATATTTCTTTACATTTATGAACATAAGGCACCGCCTTATTTTTAATTAAACTGCTTCCTTAAGGAGTCCGACATGACAACGACAGAAAAAGTAAAAACAAATTGGATAATTGCTAAAGACTTTGAAGAAATTATTTATGAAAAATCTAATGGCATTGCAAAAATAACAATCAACAGACCTCATCACCATAATGCGTTTACGCCTCATACCGTTCAAGAAATGTCGGAAGCACTTCTAGATGCACGTTATGACAGCGAAATTGGAGCTATTATTTTAACGGGTAAAGGCGACAAGGCATTTTGTTCTGGTGGTGACCAAAAAATTCGAGGTCACGCCGGTTACAAAGATGGAAAAGGAACCGATCACTTAAACGTTTTAGATTTTCAAAAACAAATCAGAAGTTGTCCCAAACCAATTATTGCGATGGTAGCCGGTTATTCTATCGGAGGAGGACACGTTCTTCATTTAATGTGCGACATAACAATTGCGGCCGATAATGCAATTTTCGGGCAAACTGGACCCAAAGTCGGTTCTTTTGACGGCGGATACGGAGCGAGTTACATGGCTCGAATTGTTGGACAAAAAAAAGCGAGGGAAATTTGGTTCCTTTGTAGACAATATAATGCAAAAGAAGCGATTGATATGGGACTTGTAAATAAAGTTGTTCCTCTTGCTCAGCTAGAATCAGAAACGGTTCAATGGTGTAACGAAATATTAAAAAATTCGCCTATTGCCATTCGATGTCTTAAGGCCTCTCTAAATGCGGACTGTGATGGTCAAGCAGGTCTTCAAGAATTAGCAGGCAACGCAACAATGCTTTTTTACATGACCGAAGAAGGCAAAGAAGGTCGCGATGCATTTGTTGAAAAAAGAGAGCCTGATTTTTCCAAATTCAAAAGAGTTCCTTAATATCAGATTATTGCTTATCCTCTCTTTAAAAATGAAAAATAAATGATATATTCAACCCTTAAAAACTGGATACAAGCGAGCCGGCCAAAAACATTGTTGGCTGGTTTGTCTCCCGTTCTCTTAGGGTCTGCGTATGCTTTCAGCGAAGGAACATTTCTTTTACTAACATTTATTGCCACATTATTTAGCGCCATTTTCATTCAAATCGGTACAAATTTAGTAAACGATTATTATGATTTCAAAAAAGGAGCAGACACCGCCTCCAGAAAAGGACCCACCAGAGTAACTCAAGCCGGATTAATTTCTCCTAAACACGTTAAGTTAGGATTTTATACGTGTTTCATTCTCGCTTTTATCATCGGTCTTTACCTTATGTATATTGGCGGAATTCCTATTATAATTATTGGTCTTTCATCACTTTTATTTGCTTACATGTATACTGGAGGGCCTTTCCCACTCGGATATAAGGGACTCGGAGATATTTTCGTATTTGCATACTTTGGTCCAATTGCTGTTGCAGGGACAAGCTATCTTCAAACACTCACATTTTCTATAAATGCCGTTGTATTAGGGTTTATTCCTGGGTTACTTTCTGTGGCAATACTTACCGTAAATAATCTTAGAGATTCAAATGAAGATGCACTTGTAGATAAAAAGACACTCGTTGTTAGATTTGGGAATACGTTCGGAAAAATTGAATATACGATTATGATCGTATTTTCTCTTTTAGTTCCCTTTTATCTTTCTTCTTTTGGAAATCCAATTTTATCGTTTAACACCATTTTTATTGGAAGTCTTAGCCTACTAGGAATATTTTCACTTATGCTAATCAAATCAATATGGAGTAAAACTGGTTCTGACTTAAACCCGTATCTTGGAAAAACGGCTCTATTTTTAATCATTTACACGGTAATCATCACACTTAGTTTCTTTACTTACACCACATGATAGTGAGCGATTGAGATGGAAATGACGACCAACCCTTTTTTCACACACTATGAAAACAACGAAACGTCTAGTCAATGCCCGATTCAATTTTTTTCATCCTTATTTCCAGATACGTCCGCACTACACATCACCGATCCACTCGATATCTCAAAACTTCAAAAAATAGAGACAGTCAATCAACGCCTAACACAAACAGCTTCTGACAAAATTAAAAAAGGGACACTCACATATGAAACTCTAAATTTATTAATTGATCAAACAAGTGAGTGTCTTATTTCACATGCCAAGAACACAAAAATAATTGGTATTTATTCAAAAAATCCTCTAACGATAATTTTAATTCTTTTCGCATGCGTTCGCCTAAAAAAAATAGCCTTCCCGCTAAATTTTAGACTGCCCACTATTAACTCGATCATAACTGAAAATAAAATTGGCTTTCTTTTTACGGATGTAACGTTGACGGCCCAAACAGACTGCAGCACGTCCATTTTTGACTTAACTCAAGTTATAAAACGTTATTCACATGTATCAAAACGTCCTCAGTCAAATGCAAAAGAAACACGTTCTTTATCAAAATTTCAATGGTCCACGATGATACAAACATCTGGCACGTCCGGGAAACCTAAAACAGCCGTTCACAGATTAGAAAATTACATTTCCAGTAGCCTCAGTTCATCAAAAGCAATGACTTTAAAATCATCAAACAATTGGTTACTTTCCCTTCCGTTATTTCACGTAGGGGGAATCTTTATTTTATTTCGAATGTTTTGTGTGGGTGGGTCGGTCACTCTTTTAAATAAAAAGAAATCGTTATCTTCCTATTTAAACGACACATTAGTTACTCATCTTTCTCTTGTTCCCACTCAACTAAATACTCTCATTGATGATATCCAGGATTCTTCGGATACAAGCATTTTTTCTTCCCTAAAGTGTATTTTATTAGGAGGATCCCCTGCTCCTGAATCTCTTTTAAATGACGCAGCTAGTCTTCAATTACCGATATTTCCTACTTACGGTCTCACAGAAATGACAGCTCAAGTTACGCATAACAACACCATTCTTCCTGAAAAATTGGTCACAATTAAAACCCATGAAATTTGTGTAAAAG
>JABIQV010000046.1 GCA_018699495.1 bacterium
CGCGTGACCTGGACAATCGACGTGAGCATAATGTCGTTTTTCAGTTTCGTATTCAACGTGAGCGGTTGCAATAGTTATCCCTCTTGCACGTTCTTCTGGAGCTGCATCGATTTGGTCGTATGCTTGAAATTCTGCTCCTCCTACCGAACTCAATACCTTCGTGATTGCCGCAGTTAATGTTGTTTTCCCATGGTCAACGTGACCAATCGTTCCAATATTAACATGTGGTTTACTTCGATCAAATTTTTCTTTAGCCATTTGTTTTGTCTCCTAATTTTAATGTTCTTTTGCTGGAGCTCCCGACCGGAATTGAACCGGTGACCTCATCCTTACCATGGATGCGCTCTACCAACTGAGCTACGGAAGCGGAACAGGTCCAAAAGGGTCCATTTTGATTTTCATGAATCGCATCATATATAAAGATACGTCGCAATTCATGACAAACAAACTGAAAACTTTTGGACCTGTCCTTGGACTGGGTTTATGTTGTTAATTTAATATTTCAATTAACAACATAAACTTGTCGACAAGTTGTGTGTTTTTCGCCTTTTTTCTTTGAGATTTGTTCATATATCGTTGATATATTTCACGATGCTTAAAGAGATGATTAATATGGACTAGGCGCACACTATCTTTTTTTAGAGGTATTTATACTATTCTCAAAAAAACTAGCTAAATTACCCATATTTTAAGGCTTCAATTTCTTGAAAATCACTTTTATTTTCAGTGGGCAATTTTATCATTCTCGATGGGTCTGGACAAGGTTTTTTGAGGGTGTTTTTTTGAGGTAGGTCTGCTGTGAGCTAGATTTTTGGATGCGATGACTTATTCCAGTAGGTAGGCTTCTAATTTTTTGATGTTTATTTGGTCTAAAAAGTTGTCGATGTCTTGTTTTGAATCTAGATTATAAAAAATTACGTTTATCATTAGTTCTGAATTTATGACGATGTTTCTTTCGCAAAACTGCTCAGACTCTCTGTACTTTTCTAGTGTTTTATAACCACCGTTTCTAAGTGTAATTAGAGTTGTATTTATGAGCTCTGGTAGAAGTTCTGGGTGGTTAATAATGTGAAGGTATTCTTGTATCGAATCGTCAGAAACAATAATATTTATATCAATGATTTGGTTGGGGTTTTCGGTCGATCTATATGAAATTGTGAAGAGAGAGGCATCTTCAGGGATTAGCCCTTCGTTCGATTTATTAGGGATGGTTAATGTGTAGGATAAAAATGTATCAGGGAAAAAAGATAAGATGTAATTGGTTTGTATTGTTTTAATTTTGGACGTTAAACTGCTCAATAGTTGAAGCGTTTGATTTAGTCGTTTAGCTGTTAACTCTTCTTTAATTCCATCAATGTCAGTTAGCAGTGTATTTACTTTGTTTTCATATATGACTAGTTTTTTTTTGCGTTCGATAGTTTTTGCTAGTTTTTTCAGTTCTAATTGTTTGATTTTTTCTAGCTCATTGGTTATGGATTCATTTGATTCTGTTAAATTACCGCTCGAAGGCTCAGGTGTATCTAAAAAAGTAGTTGTATCGTCGTCTTCATCTTCTTCAATGGACGTCTCCATAGATTCTTCGTAGCCGTCCTCTGGCTCAAATTCGACGACATCAATAGGTTGTTCAGATATGATGGTCGTATCTAAGTCTAAAGACGCCTCAGATGTATGTGTATCATTAAATGTTCGTTGACTCACTTGATTTGAGTTGTCTTCTAGAAGTGTCGTTCCAAAAATTGGGACAATAAAAATAGATGGGATAAACAAAAAAAAGAGTATTGATATTTTTTTTATTAATTTAGAGGAAATCATAGGAAAACTATATCAGGTTTTTAGTGGTGGGAAAAGATTATTTGCGTCTTATTTGATTGTTGTTTTAATCGAAAAATATTGTTGTGAATGGTCTGAGATGTTTATGTGAAATATATTGACAATATCATGTGATAAACCATAGTATTTTCACCTAGTTATGGATACAAATATAGATAGTGAAACTGGAAAATTTTCCAAAGTAAATAAAATAGATGTTAATCCGAAAATATGGTCTGATGATCTTCAAGTTGGGGACGCGGCTATTGATCATCAACATCAGGAAGTTTTTTTATTAACTCAATTGTTAGATAAGGCCGTTAGAGATAACTCATTAATAGAGAATATTTTGACGTTTTTAGTGACCTATACGAATGAGCATTTTAAAGATGAAGAAAATTTAATGGATAGACATGGGTTTTTGGAAATCGATGAGCATAAAGAGGCTCATGAGTTGTTTAAAGTGACGGTTTTTAAACTAAAAAGTGATTATGAATCTTCGCCTAACCAAGCTGGAAAACTGATTTTTCCAATTAGAAAACTAATAGATGAAATTATCGATCATATTATACACGTTGATTATAAATTAAAGGCTTTGAGACTTAATGAAATTAACCCCTCTTAAAAAATTCGAAAATTACTTAGTCGAGAATGAAGGTCGGTTGACCTCTCAAAAAAAAGCTATAGTCCAAGAAGTTTTTAATATAGATGATCATTTTGAGGTTGAAAATTTTATAGATATGCTTCGGGCAGAGGATAAAAAGTTTTCTAGGGCAACGGTCTATAGAACAATTAAACAGTTGTTAGAAGCAGGTCTTATTCAGAAAATATCTGCTTTAAATGGGAAGGTTTTTTATGAACGAAAAATGACAAATAAAGAACATGATCATGTCATTTGTAATTCCTGTGGTGAAATTTATGAAATTAATGACAATTCTATTCAAAAAATATTAGATAACTATTGTAAAGATATTGGATTTCGTCCTGAATATCGGTCTCTTCATATTTATGGTTTATGTAAGGCTTGTTTTAAACGATAAATTTTTGTTTTTATTTTTTATGTTTGGTTTTTCGTTTAATCGGGCAAATTTAGAGAATGAAACGTTATAGAGTAGGAAAATATTCACGCCCTTATCGATTGTCTCGTCCTTATTTTTTGACAAGGGCTGCTTCTGACACTGTTACTGAAATTATTTCTTTAATTATAAAAATGAACATAAATGAACCTGGGTTTGCTCACAAAAAATTGATTCAAATGATTAAATTTGGAAATCAAGAGTGGCAAGAGGCAGCTAAGTCAGCTTTATATCAAATAATTAGTGATGAATGCATTTAATTCGTCTAAAGCCTTTGGTGAAGCAGTTATCTTTAGGGACCTGTTCAGAAAAAGATAACTGGAAATATTTTGTTGCGTATCAATTTTTGATTTTGTTGGCTCTTTTATCTTCCAATTTTTATTCCACGCTGGATCTTATAGAGTTTGCTATTCAAAAAGCCCCTTTTCAAGAACTATTTCAACTAGGGGCACTTATCAAGTGCATCATTTATTTTTTAGGATATTGGGTATGTTTTGAACTTAATTTTGGTAAAAATGGAACACGGTTTTTAGAGAGGGTCGTGTGTTTGAGTATACCTGTTTGTTTTAGGGTATTGGTACTTTATTTGTTATTAAGCGGGATGAAGCAAGTGACTTGGATTTATAACCCTTGGTCATTTTCTGATCAGGTGTTTGTTGTCGCTGATATGATTGTTGATCTTGTTTGTGATTTGTATTATTTCGTTTCAATTGGAATTTGCCTTATTGAAATTAGGTCAGAACCTGTGGCTTTAAATCAAATTGATAAATGAAAAAAGAGACGACGGAATTCCAAAAAATTGAGATGCTGATGAAAGAGGAGATACTTCTTTTCTGAAGTAAATCAGTTCGGGCTCTCCCTGTATGTTTGTCGCCTTTGATAATGACTCTACCGTGTCATAGAAATTTCCAATTTCGTCGATTAAATTTAGTTTTTTTGCTTGAAGCCCGGTAAATAATTGCCCTTGAGCCAGCTTGTTGGTCTCGTCGGTTGAAAAGTTTCTGTTGGTTGCTACATGGCCAACAAAAACGTCGTAGGCTTCTTCTTGAATCGTTTGAATCATTTTTATTTCGTCGTTGGATAGTTGACTGTGTGAAGACATCATATCCATGTATTTGCCTGTCTTTATGGACTCAGATTTGATAGCTAACATTTTTTCAAGTTCTACGATGTTTGAAAAGGATGATATGGTTCCGATACTTCCAGTTAATGTTCCTGGATTGGCTAATATTTTATCTGAATTTACAGCAATATAATAACCGCCAGATGTGGCTATAGATCCCATCGACGAGTAGATTGGTTTTCCAGCTTTTTTGACTAATTCGATGGCTTGATAAATTTGTTCTGCAGCCACGTTACTTCCTCCCGGGCTATTTATTCTTAGAATGACACCTTTAATTGATGGATCTTTTTCTAGGCTGCTTAATATCGCTTCAATCTCGTCAGAACCTGTTGATTTTCCGCCAAAAATAAAATTGGTTGAATTGATGCCTTGTCCAATGAATCCGTCAATTTCAATAATCGCTATTTTGTTGTTTTGAGAAAATAGTGTTCGTGGACTAGGCACAATTTGGAAATTTGCTAAATGTTCAATCGATGTCGCTTTTTTTAGGGTTAGCGCTATGTCTTTTGCTTTGTTCCAGTATCCGAATTCGTCAATTAATCCGTTGTTTTTCGCTTGATGTGCCGTAATTAGACGCCCATCAAATAATGATTTTGTGTTTTCCCAATTTAAATTTCTTTCTTGTTTTATGTCAGAGATTACATGGTCAAAAAGATTATCTATCACGCCTTGAAGTTGGTGGCGACCTTCTTTTGTAAGTTGAGATGAATTTGGCTGGAGTTGAGATTTGAACTTACCTGAGGTGATTATGTCATGATTTATTCCGAAATTTTTGAGGAATTCTTTGGTTTTGTTTAGTTCAATTTTTACACCTAAATGGCTTAACGTTCCTAGTTCAGGCATCACTATTTTGGTCCCTATGGATGCGAGATAATATTCGGGTAACATTGCCCAGTTTTCTAAATAGGTGATAATGGTTTTCCCTTTTGATTTTGCCTTTGAGAGTTCGGACCGAATGTCTTGGATCAGTCCAATGGAGGATAGAGACGACGATAAATGTCCGATTCTAATAATATAGCCTTCGCAACTTGGGTCCATGTTGGCTTGTCGTATATTTGATAGGAGATCATTTGTCCCAATTTTTGTGCCGCCTAAAAGACTTATTTCAGATTTTCCTGATGTAAGTGAATTCCCTATACTAAATTCTGCATAGGACGATGGCCTAAATAATGAGTATTGGCGTCGATTTGAAGGAGGGGCTTTTTGACCAATATTAAACCCTAGCATGTATCTAGAATCGTCTGCAGAGCCGTAAGAAGAGACGTACCCATATTCGATATTCATAAATGGAAGAAGAAGATTTAACCCAAGTGAATAGTTGTTTCCGAATATACCTGTTCTTATTTTTAGCCCGTCCGATAAAAGAAGTTCTAGGCCAAGATGAGTGGCAATATCGCTTGTCGTTTTGGTTCTTTTTTGGACAAGGTCTGTAGAAAAAACAAATGATTTAGTTGGTGTGTAGAAAGATAGCCCGCTTCTAAATGTCGTCGGTATATCCATGTCTTTTTGTATAAAATCTCTTACGATTGTTCCAAAAGACATGAATTTTGTTATGTTAACTTTTAGACCAAGGTCGGCAGACCAACCAGACAAAACTGTTGCTCCAGTTTCATCTGATTCTGCAATTGTTTTGTAATTTACTCCCCAGTCGACACCATTAGACCCTTTTTTGCCATAGCCATAGGTTGAAATATTTAAAGCAGACCCATCTTTATTTATTTGGGAAAAACTAGAGTAGCCAAATGGACTGAAAAAGAAGGTTGATGATTTATTTTCAGTATAAACGTCTTTTGATAAATCGTAATCTTCATGAACGGCTCCAGTACTTTTGGATGCTAATCCTGCTGGGTTGAAATATAAGGCTCCAGCTCCTTCTGCAAATGCTGTATACGCATTCCCCATTCCATTCGGACGGATACCGATGCCTTGAAAGTCTGATTCATAAAGTGTTGTTGCGTAAGTTGACGTGGGTATTAATAGGCATGAAATGAAAACTAATGTGATCCAGTGTTTAATTTTTGACGGGTTATTTGGAATTATTGATTGAGGGTTATTCATAAAAATTGCTCCTTTAACTTTGGCGTTGCATCTGGGGAATTACTTTTTTTTGTCCGATGGTTGGTTGATGAGAATACATGGGATTTAAATTTTTGTAGGATCCTGTTTTTTTATGGGTGAGACAGTTTTGGGCAAGGCGTGCCAGTGTTTTTCCGTAAATGGGTTGATGGTTAATGACTGTTATTAACGGGAGTTTTTGTAATTTTTTAACGTCTTCATCGCTAATTTTTCCTATGACAAGGATGGGTATTTTGAATTTAGACACTGTTTTTATAATCGCGTCTTTTGTTAGTACAAAATCACTAGATAGTCGTGTCACATGTGTTCCATTTTTAATAAATAAACTTGCATTATACTCTGATTTTCTTGCAGGAAATATAGTGAATATAGGCAGTTGGGACGGGGTTTGTTCTGCCACCGTTTTTAATGTTGAAAACCCAAAAATAGGAATTTTTTTCACCATTCCAATTGTTTTAATTGTTGTTATTCCTAAACGAAGGCTTGTGTAGTTGCCCGGTCCGCTTGTTATTCCTATTGCTTTTAAATCAGTGAAGGATAAGTTTAACGTGCCCAGTTCATGTTTTAAAAATAAAATTAGATTCTCAGTAAAATGGAAGGGGGAGTGGAATGTTTTTTCTATGAGAACCGTATCGTTTTTCATTAGACAAAAGGAAAACGGTTCGATTGCTATATTTAAGCCTAAACTTATTTCGGGATTAGTAACCATTAAAGATATTATGGACGAGGTGAGATAGACTTGCAAATTTTTGTTTTTGGACGATAAAATTACAATGAATATTAAATAAACATATGTGGGAGCTTTAGAATGTCAGGACATAGTAAATGGTCAACAATTAAGCATAAAAAGGCAAAAACGGATCATCAAAGAGGAAAACAGTTTTCCAAAGTTTCAAAAGAAATCATAATGGCGGCTAAAATTGGTGGCGCCGATCCAGAAATGAATCCCCGGTTAAGATTAGCTATTCAAAAAGCCAAATCTGTGAATATGCCAAATGATAATGTAAAACGTGCGATCCAACGAGGAATTGGTGGCGGAGATGATTCAAATTATGAAGAAGTAATGTTTGAAGGCTATGGTCCGAATGGAGTCGGTCTTATTATTGAAACGTTAACAGATAATAAGAATAGAACAGTGCCTAATCTAAAACATGCATTAAGTAAAAATGGAGGTAGCTTGGCTACCAAAGGTGCCGTATCCTATATGTTTTCAAAAAAAGGACTATTTGTTTTTCCCCCTGAAAGTCCTGATGAGAAAATTATGGAAATCGCGTCTGATTCGGGTGCGGATGATATCGATATAAAAGACGATGGGTCTATAGAGGTGATGTGTGAATTTGAAAATTTCGAGACGGTTAGGGTCGCGTTTGA
This sequence comes from bacterium, assembly GCA_018699495.1. Lineage (GTDB taxonomy): Bacteria > Margulisbacteria > Marinamargulisbacteria > JABIPA01 > JABIPA01 > JABIPA01. Next base: position 7,456 of record JABIQV010000046.1, read on the forward strand.
ATCAAATGAGATCGTCGTTGAAAATGCATCTATTGAAATGATTCCTGACAACATCGTTCAGTTAACACTAGAACAAGCTGAAAAAATTGAAAAACTTATAGAAGCGTTGGAAGAGGATGACGATGTTCAAGATGTGTATTCCAATTACGAGGCTCCAGATGAGTAGCCTGGTTTTATGAGTGTTGAAACCGTTCAGCTTTTAAATCAAATTGAGGATCAGATTCATTCCTCTGTATCTAATGTAGAGTTTTATTTGTCTTTGGTAGATGAAATGGACGATGTTACGTTGGTTTCAAAGGTTCGGCATTATTTGAAATCAACGCGAGTTCCCTTAAGGCAGTTGTCTCAATTAAATCAGAACGTCAAATTATTGAGGTCTGGGCTAGAAAAACGACCTCGTGACTCTGCTCTCATGCTAAAAGACAGGGTTACAATTCGGACATTGTTTAATGACAGTTTATTTTCTGTTCATTCTTTTTTAGAAGAAAAACAGGTGGACGTTATAACGGAGTTTAGCGGCCTGCAAGATTATCGAGTGTTCATGCCGATGAAGCTCGGTATTCAATGCTTGTCGTCTTTATTTTATTTTTTTTATAAAATTTGTCAGGGAAATGAGACCTTGTTTGTTGTGTGTAAGGTTTTAGAAAATAAGGGTATACGTTTAACTATGTATATTAAACATATTGATTTACGATCTTTTTCAGAATCTATCGAATACAAGAGTTTATGCGAGCTTTCTAAATTATCAGATGGCTACCTTTCTAGGATTGAGGATGAGGGGCAATATAAACTTCAATTTGAGTTGCCTGGAAATTAAGGAATTTAGTGGTATACTTAAGTATTATCTTTAAATAAATATAAAATTATGAATCCAAACTTAAAAAAATTAATAGCTTCCTTGTTTATAACTGGGTTTCTCTTGTTAAGTAGTCCTCTTGTTTTCGGGACACTAACGGTAGATAGTTCAAAAACGGATACCTTTAAAGCGCCTCAGGGGGCTCAAGCTGTGATGTATTACTTTAAGGTAAGTGCTACAAATGAAGATGAAACGTTAACATCTATTACATTTACCAATACGGGGGAATTTGTAAATTTTGGTGACGGGGTTACCGGAGTTCAGGTTTATCAAGATAGTAATGAAGATTTTAAATTTGATGGAAGTTCAGATAACAGCATAGGACAGCTTACACCCAACACTGGTGGTGAGTGGGTTATTTCTGCTACCGAAACCATAGCGAGTGGAAACGCAAAAGGATTCTTTATTATTTATGATATTGCAGATGACGCCTCAATTGAATCCGAAACAAATATTGATGTTCTATCTATAGATGCCGAGTCAGGGGCTTCTGCCGATTTGTCTGGAGAAGATACGACTAACACGATAGTAATTACTGGGTTGAAGACAATCACAGCGACTTCACTGGCTCCATCGATCGTTCTTCCTGGTCAAGAAAAGGTAGCAATGCTGTATTTAACACTTACTGTGGGTGGAGAACTCATTGAGAATAATATTGCAATACGCATTGAAAACGATATGAATAATTTTGTTATGGATGCCGATTCGACTAATGGTGTTGTTCAGGCCTATTTGTATCAGGATTTAGTTGGGGACCAATTATTTGACCCAGATGATCCGGATAATTACCCTAGGCTTTTAACCGTTAGAGCTGGTGAGTTTTCCTCTACCTCTAGTATTTTGTTTGAACCTACCAGCCAACAATTGAGTTTTGCCGAGGATTCACCTGTAAATCTTTTTGTTGTATATGATATTGGCGAAGATTTTGAAGTTGAATCCGACTCACAAGTTATGGCTCAAATGACATCTTTTGTAGGGACAGGTGCTCAGTCAGGGCTCGATATTATAAATTCTGAATTTTTACCGGCTGACCCAGCCGATCCTTTTGTGGCTGGACTTGGTTATGGGAGTGTGGAAAGTATCGTTCCGGATAATATTACGTTTGGACAACGGACGGTGGTTCCTATGCTAGGGTTTTCGTTGTTTTCTTTTCATACAGATACCGATTTGAGTACGGTGACTATTGGTAACGATGGAAGTGTTCCTTTTATTACTACACCGGGAGGTGCCGACGGTGTTACTGATATTCATGTGTATGCAGATTCCAATGGGAATGGTGGGTATGATGGGCAAAATGGGGGCGATTCCTTAATTGGATTTTTGGAATTGGGAGATACAAGTCAAAATCAATCGGATACGGCTCATATTCCATTGCCCTTAGGGTTGGATGTGACAACCTTTGACTCAACGAATACGATAGGGTATCCGCTTAATAATGAACAACGATTTTTTGTAACATACACGATTGGTGACAGAATTACTGCACAAAATATAGTTAGTGGTAATACGACATCATACGTTAATTCTTTTTTAGAAGATGTTGTTGCCTCAGCTAATATTTCTGCAGGGACCATTCAAATTTCTCTTTCGGGAACGCTTCCTGTAGAGGCTAGTCCTGAAGCGACGGTGTCTTTGGATAATACGAATGTATCTATTGTAAATGTTTTCGATGTTTCCCCAGCTAATGTTGTTCAGGGGCAGTCTAAAGTTCCAATGATATATTTAGACTTGTGGTCAGATGAGAATGTGGCATCTGCTACTTTAACTATTTTAAATGAAAAAGGTAGTTTTTTAGATAATTCGAGAGGTGTGTCGAAATTGTGGTTATTTAGGGATGATGGGGATCAATCGTTTACAGAATCAGACCCTGAAGTTGCTGCGTCTAGTCTTTCGGAATCAGTGAACTTTTCTACGCTGTCTAATGTTGAATTGTTTAGTGGGCGTAATTTATTTTTTGTTTGTTACGACATAGGACAAATAGCAGAGGTGTCCGAATCAGATGGTGTGCGAGCGCAGTTATCAGGAATGTCTAGTGAGGATCCTCCTATTGTATTGGGTGGTTCTGTTCCTGCTCCTAGTATTACGTCTCGGGTATCTGTGATGGCGAAACGACTGGCTATACCGGAAGTTGTATCAGAAATTGATTCCGTGTCTACGACATTTAGCGTGGATATTAAGGTAGAAAATGTATATGATGAAAATGTAACGGTGACCTCTATTGCTCCTAGATTTTATTTGTCAGGTGCTTCTGGAAGTGATATTTCTTATGAGTTTTCTGCTACTTTATCCGATTTGTTGTTAACGTTTCCGTTGACATTAACTCCTGGTGAAATTAAAACGGTTAGGTTTTTTTGTAATCATGAATCTCAAGTTTCTGAGGGGACTGCATTTATTGACGGATTTGTGGAATACAATATTTCGACAACTCAAAATGCTGTGTTAACTAGGTATCACGGAGATAACGCGTGGTTTTTAGCTGCGACGACTGGATCTCAACTGGTTATTCAGTCTGACAGTGAACTGTATGATTGGTCGTTACCAGACTATATTGACTATATTCAAGTTAAGTCTGGGGGTGAGTTTCGGACATTCCAAAATTTTGATGCGGTCCCAGCGAGTAGTATTATGAATATAGTTTTTAAAAATGACGGACGGGCAATTGATGAATCGTCGTTAGTTGTAAAATTGAATGATGTTGTACTCGAACGAAATAATAACCCAGCACCGTCTAGTTATGGATACTTTAGAAATGATGGGGCGTTGCAAATTTGGGATATCGGGTCAATAGATGGGTATATAGATATTGAACTTCATGATTTGGAAGGGGAGGTTTTGACTCCCTCTAAATTAGAATTCACGGTTTCGGATACGATGAGAATTACAGAGCTTTATATTTACCCCAGTCCGTATACGGTTGGGGAAACAGACATGGTTGTAGGATTTAATTCGTCTCAACCCGGTGATTTCACCATTTACTTTTTTAATTTTCTAGGGCAAATGGTTTTCTCTAAGGAAGCTGTGACCAATGAAAATGGGGGCTATGTAGACGTTAGAATAGACAAGTTTGAAGAATTTTTGACGTCAGGAATGTACGTTTGTAAAGTTATTGGGACAGATAGAAATGGGAACGTGAGTGGGACAATTACTAAGTTTGCAGTTTATTAATATGAAAAAATTATTTAAGTACACGTTAATATGTTTGGTTTGTGTTCATTTAACCTATGGTCTATGTGCGCAAGAGGAACTCTCTTTGGGGATTGATAACCCTCAAGTAAAGATGATTGGGGCTAGGCATAGTGCTCTCGGTGGAACAAACCCCGTTATTTTTGGGGATATTAATGGTCTTTTTATTAACCCATCGGTTATATCTCATATTGAATCGATGCCTTTTTCATCTACGTATCAGCGGATGATGTCTGATTTTGAATACTACACTATCAACTCGTCTTATCCTTTCAAATTACCTATTCCAAAAGGTGATGAGATAGAGTATCAAAATGCCTCGTTGGGGCTTTCTGTTGGACGAGTTGCGATGGAGAATATTCCGGAGACTGTATTTGAAAATGAGCGCGTACGTCCAATTGGAATGTATAGTTCGGGGTTTAATATAGTTCAGTTATCGGTGGCATCGTCTTGGTATGATGTTTTTAATTTTACGCAATTATCTGGTGGCTTTGGTACAAAATTATTTAACCAATTTTTGAATGAAAAAAACAGGACGGCGATGGGGTTTGATGCTGGATTTACTGCAATTTATCAAACGAATCACCCTTGGGTAAATAATTTGTACGTTGGAGGATCTATTCTTAATCTTTTTGCGACCTCGTTAAAATGGGATGGTGTTTCTGGGGAGTCATTATTACCGTTTCAGATGTTTTTTGGAGGTGGTGCTGATTTGTTTGACGATTTTCTTACTGTATATGCAAATAATTCAGCGGGAGGCCTTTCTTTTTCAGGAGAGGTACGCGTTACCGATATTTTCAGTGTTCGTGGGAGTAGTGATTTTTCTAAATTTAGTTTTGGGACAGGAATTGTGTTTTCTGAATTAACGGGTGTTGGATATGAAGACTATAGTGTGAGGTTTGACTATGCTTATACATCTAATGATGCGCCTTTGGATAATATTCCTAATCATATATTTTCGATTTCAATACTGGGAGAGACAATGCCAAAACAGCCTAAAATATTGGATCCAAGGGATGTTGAAGTAGTTAATACGCCTTACTATCATGTTAAAGGAAGAGGGCCAAAGTATACATCAATGCAAATTTTTAATAACGATAACTTAAAGAGGACGGCACGTTCTTCTAGATTTGGAAGTTGGGGATATGAGGGGTTTCCTTTAAACGAAGGTAAAAATACTATCTCTGTGAAGGCCTATGATATTGATTCAGATTTTTCTTTAAAGTCGGATAGTGTGGTTATTATTTCTGATACACTTAAACCGACTGTAAACATAACATCGTATGTTGAAAACGATTATTTAAAATTTATAGTAACGTCTTTGGAGAATTTGGGGGAAGTTAACGCCCGTATTGATAACAAATCCTTGGTTTTTCAGCATGATGACGGGAATAAAAAGGTATGGGTAGCAGAGGCTGAAGCGCCGGCACGGATGGTGGATAATTCGTATGTGTCCAAGGAAATGAGCATGCTTAAGTTGTATGCAAAAGATGTGGCCGGGAATTCAATGGACATACTTAAGATCCCGTTTTTTGTAGGAATTGAGTTTCCAAAGGATAAATATGTTCAATATAAAGATAAAGTGAGGGTTATTGGAAAGTCCTCTATTTTGGCTAAATCGGTCGCTATTAATGGGAAGTCTGTTTATGTTGACGACGAGCAAAACTTTTCGTTGTCAGTGCCTCTGGATCCAGGTAAAAACCTCTTGGAAGTCGTAGTGGAGTCTAAAAATGATCAACTATTGACCTATATTATGAGGATATTGAGTTTGACATCTTTTCCAGATATTCAAACTGGGATTAAACAACGTAGAGAAATTGAGTTTATGGCTACTTTAGGCGTTATATTTGGAGATAAAGATGGAACTTTTCAGCCAAATAAAAATGTGACACGACGGTATATAACCAAGATGATGGTAAACGCGTCTAAAACTCCTCTAGATCCTATTGAGGGAGATGTTTTCGCTGATGTTCCTTCGGACGATCCTGATGCTGCTTATATTCAAACTGCGGTTATGAATGGGTTGGTTTTTGCATTTCCTGACGGGACATTTAAGCCGGATCGTCCTCTAACGTTAAGTGAAACGGTCGCGTTACTTAGTAATGCTTATATTATTGGGGATCAGGAGGTTGAGGATACTGGGGAGTTTCTTAAACGTAAAGAATTGGCCATGTTTTTGGCTTATACGCCTAAATACGAACCAAAAGTGGAACGTCTAATCAATTGGGAGAGTGGTTACTTACCAAGTAAGTAACCCTTGGGGTAAACCAAAAGCTTCCATTTTGACCATCGCGTGGTACTCACATATATTCAATACGCTTCGCAACACTCGACGGCTAAACTGAAAGCTTTTAAATCAACCCAGGTGCTGGAATGGTTTTTCTTGATACGTCTATAATTTTTGGGATGTTGGCATATTTTCTGGATATGCGTCACTTATGGGCTACATAGTTGTTTGGGGGACGGTCTGTTTTTTTGTGAGTTATGCTGTTATTTAATTAAGGATTTATTTTTCTTTTTTTGATTTATTTTAATATGTGGTTTATTTCGGGGCTTACTTGTACGGTTTTGAAGTATTTTTTGCTGAGGGTAAGTGCTCTTAAAATGTCTTTTTTTGGGGTGGCTATCTTTTTTCTTACGAAGTTTGGTGTAGGCTCTAAGCAGATGGACAGGGTTGGATCTATGGAATGAATCCATTGATAGGTTGCTGATAATTCTTGGGCTAAAAAGCCTTTTTTAATTGGGATGTTAATCGATAAATAGGTTGTATCTTTTTTTGAGTACAACCATTCTTGAAGGGTTTCTATTGATTCACCTAAAAATTCTGGGAAAATCGTCACGGATAACCCGGTTATATGGGCTATTATTTCTTTTAAATAATTAGGAAGACTTCCATTTGTTTCTAGATAGATTGCTGTTTTTTTTGTCGGAATTATCTCTATGAGTTGTTTAAATAATTCAATTTGCAATAACGTTTCCCCACCATGGAACCACAGCTTGTTAAAGGGTGGGTTGCTTGCGCTTAATAATAGCTCGAGTGTTTCATGGGGTGACGTTTGGGTGACGAGGGGGGTGTGACTCGTGTCTTGACGGTTATTTTGTGTGATTTGATTTGTTAAGGATGTTGTAATGGATGTACAGGGAAGCCCCGTCCATCGGGTAGACATGAAAAATGACTGTTCAATTGTATCGATGATCATTGGAATGACTATTTTACCACGGATGCTTTTATTTTTACTTTTTTTCTTAAGTTTTTTTATCAGTTCGGATATGACTTGAACTATGAGTTTGTCTTAATTTTTTGTGGTAGTCAGATGATGTAGTAGGGTGAGATTATTGGTCTTTTTTTGTTAAGTTAAGATTTGATCTAATATATACGATTCGGTAATTTTTTTAGTACTGCCTATAAACGAGACCAGGGCGACCCGAGATGTATGATTACCTACAAAGCCGGTTATTTTGCCACTCCCAAATTGTGGATGATTGAATGTAATGCCTTGCTTGAGATGTGTTAAATTTAATTTGGTTTGTAGTGAGTTCGTGTTTAATTTAATGAGTTCAAACCGTGGTATTGGATCTCGTAATCGGTTACCTAATAATTGGGATCGTTCTGTACAAAAATAGGCTAAATCTTTAATTAGGGTTAAAAAATCTGAGGGGTCATTAAACCATTCTTTACCATCTATGATTCGTTTACAGGCGCTTGTGAGAAATAGGTATTTTCTTGTACATGCCATTCCTGAATAAAAAAGGTGGCGTTCATGGTTAAATGTGTCGGCACATAAGTTCGCATCAAAATGTGGCAGAATTCCGTCTTCAAGCCCGGTAATTAAGACGACCTTTTCGACATATCCTTTTGCGTCTTCAAGGGGACATACTTTTATACCGACATTTATGTCGAATGGGATATGGAATAACGAGAGTCTATGGAGAAATTCTGAGATTGGTCCTTTAAAATTTAGTGTCTTTATAAACGTGTGTATTTTTAATTTGGAGGCATTTAAATTATCTTTGAATATACGTTTGAATTCTGGGGTGAGGTGTACATATGCTTCTGAAAGGGTGGATTGTTCGCTGATATTTGGTGGACAAAATATATTGTCGGATAGCGCTGTTTGAGACGTGGTGTCTAAATGATTTATGGTATACCTGAGAAGGTGAATAAACGTTGCTATTTCGGGAGCATCATACGACCGTTGGTCGGTGGTTGATGTATGCGGAATGTTGCGTGACTTTAAATAGGAACAGATACTCTTCTTTTGACTTGAATGGCGATATAAAATTAAAAAATCATCAAAGGAATACGTGTGGTCTTTTTTTAAATCATTTATTTTATTTACGATGTAATCAAGTTCTTCTTTTTCATCGAATCCTTGAAAATATGAAATGGCGTTTCCTAACGGACTTTTTGTTGTCATTTTTTGTTTGATTAATGATGCGTCGTTTAGTGCATTAACAAGGTAACGAGACGCTTGAAAATTTCGGGTGAGGGTTTTCTTTTTTAACCCTGGAAATAATGTTGGCAGGTCTGCGACGAGGTTTGTATCTATAGAGTGGGTAGGTTGAGAATTGTCAGCGGTCAAAATAATTTGTTTTGCATGTTTTGATAATTGGTTGAATATTTTTATATAGGCTCTATTTGAATCTTCTATGTTTTCTAGAAACATAAAATAATCGGTGTAGTGATCAACTTTTACTTTGGTTGATTCAAGTATCTTTAAGGTGAGATGGGGGATGTCGTCTATATCGATGAGATGATGCTCTTTCATGTATGATTCGTATTTGGATATCGCGGTTAGTGTTCCTTTTGGTAAAAGTGCTTCTAGTTCAGTTATTGATGGCGTTTTTTGCTTGAAATTTCGAAGGTATTCTAAGACCGAGTGTGTTTGATTGGATATGTTTTCTTGAGACAATATTGCATCTATTATAGTAAATTGATGCTCGTTGGAGATCAATGTTTTTATGGTTCGATTAATTAGTGATTGATTTTCTTTTAAGAAATTCAGGCAAAACAGGCTGATTGGATACACTTCATAGTGGCTATCTTTCGTACCCATTTTCTTAAGACTCTGTTTGAGCGGGCCTGTTGCTTTTGGGTTGGCAGTAAATCCTAATACTTGATGTGATTTATAGATACCTTTTTCAAGTCCTTTGGATATTAGTGTTGATAATGTGACGGTTTTACCGGTACCTGGACCTCCTGTTAAGAGAATTGGGGCACCGAGTTCATCGATGCTATTAGATTGTTTTGAATTTAGATTTATACTCATTTTTTCCCCCATAAAAATTAGATAGTTTACCTGGGTTTTTTATGTTTCATGGTATTTAATTTGTTTAATTAGAGCGAGTTTAAGCGCTGTTTTATCACAGGGTAGACTCGATAGACCCTTCGTAAAATAAGATGCATAATTGGCTTCAATTGACTTGAAATCTGTCGAGTTTGCCTTTAAATGTACGATGCCTTGGATGATAAATTTATGTTTATATTTTCTTAATGTTAAGGCAAGAACTTTTTCGTTATGTAGATAGAGTTCGAATGGGTTGGGATAGGCGGTGCAAAATTCTCGATTGATTGACTTGGCATCCTCTGAATGGGTTAACTCAATATTTAATGAGTTAAATGCGTTTTTAGTACATTCTGTGAGTAGGCGCATCTTTTCTTTTAATTTTCCTTTTGTTAGTTCCGAATTGTTCGCAATAAAAGAGAGCACGATGTCTCCAGCCGAATGGAAGACCAATCCGCCACCCGTAACACGTGTTGCATGATCGATTGATTTTAAATCGTCTGGAATGGTTTGTTTATAACTTAGGGTTATACCAGGCTGTTCCCAAGTATAGATTCTAAATATTTTTTTATTGGTGGAAGGAGATTGAGCTAATGCTTTATCGAATTCCATATTTTGTTTTGCAGATTTAAACTGCGCTGTTGATATTTTTGTGTTCATTGTAGGCCTTTTGCACATTAATTATTTTTTTTGTCTATTATAAGTAAATTATATGATATTGATCTAATAGGGATCTAATATTTATGCTCGTGGATGCAGTCTCTAAAGAGGAGCATAAGAAATATATCGTTATATTTTTTCGGCTTCCAGTTTAATTTTTGGTATTGAGTGGTTGGATATATGTGCGGATCTGATAAATAGGTCGTTCGATGGATCTTTTTTGACCCACTTTTTTTTTCGAGTGTTTGTGTCAATGTCATGTTAGTTCCCCCGATCTCATTTATGCCCAAAAATTATAAAAATGAAACATAGATATTTTCTGTTTTAGTGGGGAATTGAGTGGATCTTTATTTTGTTTTTTGCGGTTTAGTCTGTGTGAGTAGGGAGGGGCTTTAGAATGTAATTAAAACCAGTGTACCATTTTATTTAATTTTAAGGTTAAAGGGGACGGCCTTAAACTTGATACGACCAACTTTATAAGTGGGTCATTTTTACCTTGTGATAGGTGTGGGTTTGGGGTGTTTTTCTTGAGACTTTTCAGTTTTTCTCTATACTTTTATAGAGCAAGTGTGAAAATTTTGATGGGAGTTGACTATGCCGCCCTGTTATACGTGATTGGTTTAATTCTTATAAACTTATTGTGAGGGATAGGGCAAGTTTTTTTATTTTGATGTTTGAACCATAAGTATCTTTGGGTATATGTCCTATATTGTGATTTTTAAAATTAGACTATAGGAGTGACTTTATGATAGGA
>JABIQV010000047.1 GCA_018699495.1 bacterium
CAAAAATAACCAAACCTAAAAATAGACCTAAAAAACGTACTAACCGTTAAGTTAAAAAGCCATTTTTCCACTATATTCTAATCGAAAAATGGCTTTTTAATTTAATATTTACGCGAGTTTTTAGTCCTTATTTTTATTTCCACAGTTTTTCCACCACCACCGTATTTGAGGCCTTCCAAGACGATGCAATAGCTCTAAATCCTTGAGGAGATGTGCTTGTCTCACCAAAATAGTATAACGTTTTTTCCGATAATTTTTTTACAAGATGTGACTTTGAAATTATCTTATTTAATATGGAGTCACATAAGATGTCATTCGATTGATTTGCCGATGTGTCGCTTAAGAAAAACTCTGTAAACGCTTGTTTCCAATTTGACGTAGGAATTTCTGTTAGAAAATACACCATGGCTTGACTATATAACGTTTGTTCTAGCAAAAGATTTGCTTCATTTGAATCATCCTTCGTGAATTGAGGCAGTGTATTTCTAATTTGAAAACGTTGGACGGTGTTTGTTTTCCAGTCCGAAAAAAGTCCGAATATAAGTTCGCTATATTTTGGGTCAAATAATGACGAAATGACACTGCTTGATAAGGCCTTTGTAAAGTCTTGATAGATGGCATATGTTTCCGATATTTTTTTAGACGAAAAAGGGAAATGTTGAGATGCATATAACATAAATAGAAGAGGGTGTGTCAGTTTTAAAGGTTTTATCGATTCTTTATTTTTTATAATTGTCGTTATAGATTTCCAAAAAACAGAAGTGCTGCATGGATTAGATTTTGGAAGCGCTTTTTCTTTTATTAATGATAAATAAATTGGCTCTTTTAGTTGAGTGGTAGTCATCGTTTGGTTTCCTTGTTTATCGATTCCTTGGATGTCTTTCATCATATGAATGATTGTTTCTGGGGCATCAAACCCGGCAAAGTCAGTGGTGGTAAATGTGGATTCAAATGTTCCTGCTTCAATAAGCTGAAAAAGGGGATAAATGATTTCTTTTTTATATCCAGTTAGATTACTCGATAGTTTGGATGTTAAATTGGGTAACAGTTTAGCAGGTAGAAATGTTGAGGAAACATCTATAAATGCGGAGAGTAAAAGATTGAATTGTTGATATGTTTTTAGAGGAGCTCTGGATCGTGAATTCTCAATATTAAAGAAATAGTCGTTGTTTAACGTACTTTTTTGAAAGGTATAAGTTAAGTGAGGCGCGTTTTTTAAAATTGTTAGGACGACCCATTGATAATGGTAGGTCTCAATAGCTTTTTGGTTTTCATGTAAAAAGTCGTGTAACTGAGATAAGAACGTTGAAAAAGATTGACCCGAGGTTTTTTTATTCCAATCAGAATGGTTTTCTAACTTTTTTAAAATAGATTTTTTCGTAAATTGCAGGTCGGGTTCAAAACTTAGGGTTAATAAATGTTCGGCGGAAAGAGAGTCGATAATCGCCTCTTTTAGTTTTTCATCTCCCGGACAAAGCGCAATAAGCATGGATATAAATGGAGATAACGTTAAGGGGGTTGTCTGGGATTCATTTTCCCAACATGTTTTAAATACTTGATGACCTAATACGGGGATAAATTCTGAACAATTTGTTCTCATCCAACTTAATAGAGAGAGCTGATCGTTTTGACTGAGAGACAGACAGTATTTTTTAGAAATGTAATTACTCAAGAAATTTGACTGTGATTTAATCGTGTCTAAAGATAAACAGTATGACAAAAATGGACGTAGATACGTATAGTGTTTTGTTTTTGATTTTTCGGACGAGATAGCGTTGAAAATAAAGTCGATAACATAGATAAAACAGGTGTCGTTATAGGCGTGTGCTAGCCAGGTGGAAATGTTGTTTTTATGACGATTGGCTAGTGAATAATACACACTTAAAAAATATGATTCGGATAGTTGAGATTTTGTTAATACGTTTATAAAAAAGTCATTTAATGAGGAGACATCCCACTTTTTGGATGCAAAAATAAATTGGTTCCAAAATTTTGGGAACCAAGGGGTTTTGAGTAGAACAGTAATGACATCTAACGCTATTTTTGTATTTGATTTGTCGAAACATGTCGACCAAAGGTCTTCTTTGTCTTTTTCATTTAGAAAGGATGAATCTAAGAGTTCTAAAAGAATTTCCATTTTGTGGGATTGGTTTTTTAAAAAGGCTTTCGAGAGACTCATTAATAGAGGTAGAAAGCTTTCGCGTTCTTTATTTGTAAATAATATAGACGCTAAGTCAAAAAATTGTATAAAAGCTAATGGTGAAATTAAAACATCTTTAGATGAGGTGTGGATAAGTGAATCGAAAAAATCTTTTTTTAGTTTCTTTTCAAAGGTTTCTAAGTTTAGCGTGTCTTTTACGCTTAGGGTGCTATGTAAAATTTGAGAATAAAAGCTTCGTGTTTGGTCTTGAGGGCCTAAAAAATTACTATGAAAACTATGGGTCCAAGGAAGGGGTTCGTCTGCGAGCCGGGTAAGGAATGTCGATTTATAGTCTGGGGAATCTAGTTTTTTTGAAAGGTCTGAAAGTTCGACCAAAGATATCGAGTGGGATACATATATATCTTGAAATTTTTGATTAAATCGTGATTGGTAAATTGTTTTTAATCCTTGATTAAAAAAGCTGTCTGATAGGTTTATAACAGGGTATGGTGTATTGATTTGTTCAAAATATGTGGTTAATTCGACGATGGTTTCATCTGATTCAACGATAGTTTCGATGAGGGATTTGTATAGAGTGAATGTGTCTTCGTTAAGAATGCCTGAATAGTAATTTATTAAAAATTCCTGACAGTTAGGGATAGACATTTCTTGTAACTGAAACGAAATTTGTTGTCCGATAATCGATGTTGGCGAACAACTTGAAGACGCATAGGATTGGACAGACTGAGTGATAGACTTTTGTAATAGAAGGGCTTTAAATACAGGCTTGTTGGTGAAACTAATTTGTTCAAGTAATCCAAAAATTGATGGGGACAAGAAGCTTCGTTTAATTTTTTCAAAATAGCTTAAAGGGATGGTTTCAGGGAGCTGTTTGAAATGACTAATTAATGTTAAAAAGGTGTCTGCATCCATGCCTCTATCCTTGGATAATAACGAATTTTTAATCACATATGCCAAAAATGAGCTAGAAATATCTAATGTCGATTTTGGAAGTTTCTTTAATTTTAAGTTAGGGGGAATGATTGATTTGAATGATGGTGAATTTGCTTTTAGAAGAGAAACAAGGGTGTGTTCGATTTCACCGGATGGGTCATTCGTTTCCGAGATGATTTTTACTAATGTTTCCAGTTTATTATTTTTGAACTCCTGTTTGTGGTACAAAAAAGGATGAGATAATAAATTGCTAAGCCATTCAAATATTTTTATTGGTTTTTTGAAGGAATGTACGGTGTCAGATATAAATTTAGTGAGGTCGCTGTTTGATTCTATCCATGAAATGAAATTGATATGAGCGGCGTATTCGTTTGATTGTGGGTGGTAGCTTGCCCAGCTAACAATTGTGTCTCGTGTCAAAGACTCTGGTATGTCTGATATACTTTGCATATTGATAACTAGGTCTATGGGGTCTGTTTCATCAGAAGTTGTGGTTATTGCGTGTGTCGTGCCCATTTCTTTCTCAATGATAGCGGTTAGATTGGCGCCTCCATATTTAAGAAAACCTCCATTTTTTAGAAGATGTTCACGTTTGGTATCGCTAAGATTGTGCTTTTTGAAAAAGTGAATGAGCTGTTTTCCAAACTGAGCATATATTTGAGGTGATTTATTGGCTAAGTGTGTGAGTATAAATCGTAGAGATTCGGTTGTCTTTTTTGAGTCATAGTCTAGAAAATGGACGAAAATTTTATCGGATTGAATAGGCGTGCAAAAAAATGAATACCATAAACTATCTGTTAAATGACGGATAGATTCTTTTAAATTTATATCTTCATTTTTATTAATGAAATAAAGCGATAGAAAGGCTAAGTAAAGAGAGTTTTGGCTTTGTTCTTGAGGAAGTTTATCATTACATAATGATATGAAAAATTGTTTTGTTTTCTCATCAATTACACTTGATTGGTGAATGACTTCTTGAATTTTATGTCGATTATAGCTAATGATTTGGAAGAATTCTTGAAATTGGAAATGTGTGGGTCTGTGGTCTAAGATTCGATTTCTTAGTCGCTCTGTATAGTCTGTAACTAACTGTGCTTTGTTTTGAATCCAATTTTTTTGTTTAGATGCTGCTTCAATGAAAAACTGAAGGATGTCTGGATTTTTATCTGTGGTCGTTGCCCATTTGATAATGAGTAAAAAATACGTATTTAATTTATGTTCAGATGCGACAAAGAATGAATCCGCTTTTTCAAAAATGGCGCTGTCCCAATTAATAAATTTTAAAAAGGAAAATTGTTCTTCATTTGTTAAATTGCTAAAAAACGTCATAGAAAAAGACGGACGTTTTAGTAAGAGATCTTCGCTAATAACGGCATTGGTATTCGATAACCCGAACTTATCGGAAATTGGAATTATTATAGATTGGAAAAGTCTCGCGTCAATAATAGAAAGGGATGAGGTTGATTTTTTTAATGTCAGTTGATTTCTGATTTTGTTGAGTAAAATTGTGGTTTTAAGATAGAACGTTATATCTGTCCATTTTAGGGTGTGTAACGCTTTTGCATGTTTGCTTATAAAATCGTCGAATTGGTATAAATTTGAAGGTGATATTTCAGACTGGTTCCAGGTATAGCTTACTAAGGCTTTAAATTTTGAAAACAAAAGAATCGATTGTTGAATGTCTAACAAATATTCTGATTTTTCTAGGTGAGTTAAGTCAGATTGGGTAATGGATTCAAAATAACCAAGGTTTATTAAACATTTACAGACAAGCGCGTGAGACGTGTCCGTTTGTGCTTTTGTTAAGTCCTTTAAAAGAATTAATTTTGGTCGCCAACTGGGAATATGACCTGGATTATCTATAGCTAGTTTAAGAATATTTTCTAAGAAGCTTCTAATACAATTGGTATTGTTATTAAAAAGTTCGATATTATCGATGAGTCGATTTAAAACGTTAATATCCATTTTTTTGGAACAAAATTCTTGAAATAAGTTAGCATGTTGAAGAACGTATAAAAATCGTTTAGTTAGATTCGGACAGTGTTCTGAATTTTGGAGTACGATATCAAAAAAGTCAAAACAGTTTTTTTGATTATTGATGTCAATAAAGAGGTCGTATACCAATAACCAGCTATCTGAGAAATGTTGTTTTGTTTTGGACATATGTGGCCGAATTAGATCGATATCGGTTGCGATGTTTAAATAGTCATCGATAAGTTCTGTTTTGGACTTGTTAAAGAAATCGTCGTGAAAATTTAATGTTTTTTCAGTTAGGTAAGACGGAAACATTGCCGCATAGTCTACTTTATTTTCGTCAATATGGAGTAATAGTTGGTATTTTGCCCAAGGTGTTAAATTAATTTGTTTTTCTTGGACGGAGAATACCGATAAGGTCGCATCCGAGAATGTAGACTCTAGCCAATCCAATAGCTTAAATAATGGCGGTTTTTGACTTGGTCTTTCCACTTTATTGAAAACGAGTTTACATACAGCAGAAAAATATGGTTTTGTGGGCGTAGCTACGGTTGTTACGATAGCAAGTGGTTGTGGCTTGAAGAGAGACGGGAACGATGATTTCTTGGTTTGTTTAGGCGGTGAAAGAGGCATCGTTTTAGACATTTTTAATGCATGCATGGTTTTAGATGCAAGAATGTCGCTATTCTTATTTCCTAACTGAAGTTGCGTTGCTCCAGATAGTAAATGGATGGATGAGTCTGCCATGATATCTATCAATAGTTTTGTCTGTTTGTCACAATCGGTCAAAAATGTCAGTGTCTGACTTTTAAAGGCTAAGGCAAGTCCTGGCTTTTTTTTGCATGTTAGTTCCCATACGTCTAACCAGTCTTCAATGCAATGAGCATGTTGAATAATTATTTCTGAATAGATAGAAAGTAATTTGAAAAGAGACGGTGTGTTCGTTTGAACAAACAGGTGTATAAGGGTTGCTAAATTTTGAAGTGTTTCTTTGTTTTTGAGTACAAATATGAATCGCCAGGGCTGTTTAAAAAGTGCTTCATCTAAGAGATTTATCGTGTCATTTATAATGATAGACGACCATTCTTTTTGAAGAGGTTTGAGCTGAGAATAAGAAGGTGAAAAGGTAGATGATTGAAGAGTTAGCTCAAAATTTTGGTCGTTTTTAATAAGTTGATGGATGCTATTTACTTGAGCAGCGATGCTTTTTTTGAATTCGTTATGAAAGCTACTATCTCTTTTTTGAATTTTACCAAGGTAGTGACTAATCATGACGCGTGCACCAAAGGACTGGTTTTGATTTGATGCTTTTAAGCTATACGTTGCGTGTAGTTTATTTACAATTGATTGGATGCTTTTGTTTTTTTGAAATTCAGAATGCCAACTAGTAAGGATTGTTGAATTTAGAATTTCGTTTGGTTCGTAAAGTCCAAAGAACGGGGTCCACATAAATGAAGAGTCTAAGAAAAGTTGGGTTTGGAAATGTGTTTTCATATGGTTAATGAATGTAGACGAATTCCACCAACTGGACGGGTGCGCTTGGTGGAGAGTGTTTAAGAATAAGGACTCAAAAATTATGACAAGACCTTCTGGGTGAGTGGCGTCCTCTAGACACCTATTTAGCTGATCAACGATACGTGCCATCGGACTTGTGATGGCCAAATTAACGAGAAGCGCCTCCATTAAGGTTAAAAGGTTTTCACGATAACAATAATCAAGGATGTATTGGATTACTGGTTCTGAGTTAGGTTGTTTGATTTCGTAATCCACGTACGTAAAAAAGTCAGCGCATGATGCAAGTATTTTTTCGGGAGATTGATGAGAGTCGACGAGATAGTTTCTAAGCGTATCTAAGTAATAATTTATGAGTCCTTTTGAGGAGAATAATGTGTTCTTTAATTCCAAGAAATAAGGTGTTGTTGATAGGATTTGACTGTAATTTCCTAAAGTATCGTCATAATCAGCTTCGAATTGAGCCCATTTTTTTTCTACCGCTTTTATGGTCGAACGTAGGACTGACTTTAGTTTAAAATCAGGGGAGTTGACGTGATAATTTAACAACGTTTCTTCAGCGTCTTTTAATTGAGATAGAATTGTAGTCACGGAAGACCAGGTATCGAATCCATAAGTTTTATTAAGAGATAATCCGATGTTTTTGCGTTCTGCAATACAAAATGCTTTTAGCCTAAGTGAGTCGCTTCGTCGATTCGTTATCGATTTTTCGAGGTGAAGGAAACCTGACAATTTTTCTAGTTTTATTTTTTGTAAAATAATGGATATTAAAAACGAAATTTTTAGATAAAAGGGTAAATTATAGAGTTGTGATTGGATACGGAGTCTATTTTTTTCGATTGTGGAAATAGTTAACGTCTCTAGAAATAAAAAGGCTTCATTTTGAAATGATAGCCAGTGATTGGAAAATTCAATAAAATTATTTATTTGGTTGTTTTGACTTAAGTGTTCAGAAAGGTCTTCTAATCGTTGTGTGTGATGACCAGGGCACGGTTGTTTTTCTGTTCGGATTTTGAGGGTGTCTATTGCTGTTTGAAGCTCTTTTTTTAAAAAGAGTTGAGACATTGTCTTTTCGTCATAGGTTTTTATCGCCTTGTTTTTTGAAAAACCCCACCAACTTTTTGTCAAATTTGTTTTGCAGGTATCTTGCCATTGTCTGGATAGAAAACGAAGGGGCTTTTTTTGTTTGTCCGCTTTTGAATAAATGTCGAGTTCAATTTCGCTAAATAAAGGGATATCGTCGACCCATTTAACCCTGGAGAGCTGTTTCCAAAACCAAGTCGTTGAATTGGTTGACGGATTTACTCCATATTTATCTTTGACGGTTTTCCTTAGCTTAAGGACCGCTTGTGTAAACAGTTGATAGGAAAAGAGGTCGTTTAAATAGGGTAGGTTAGTCGATGACATGGACATTATTTACCCCAAATAACCGACCTACTGCCGTGCCAATTTCTCTATCTGATGCTGTGTTTCGTAAGAATTTTTCTTTTTTTAGACTGTCTATTCGAACTAACGTCGGTTTTACAAATGTCGAGTATTTAAACTTGGAATAACCAGCTACTGTCATAAATCGAATGTCCGTATCCAATTTAATTAGGTCAAAAAACGATCGGTGTAAATAAAGGGTATCCATATCGTCGGTATCAATGAAGAATTCATTTACATGTACGACAACCGGATAGCCCGCTTCAATTAGTGTTTTAATGTTTTTTGATGTGGATTTAAGAGTGCCATCTTCATAGCTAATATGTTTGAAATATTTTCCAACACCTTTAAATGGTAAATAGGATGTTGTTCTCATTGTGTCTAAGTTTTTTTGTATGGGGATGACGGCTGGAAAGGGTAAATTACAGAACGTATAAAGACTACTCATTACATTTTGTCTTAATGTAAAGATGATCATAGGGCGACCTGTTTGAGGGAACTCGGATTGTAAGGTTGTGTAGGCGGGTAGTCCTTTTAGGTTAAAAAATTTTTTAAAGTAGTCTTTAAGGAATAATGTTTTTAAAGTAGTGGCTTTTTGTTCCGAAAAAATTGATATGAAAGAGATAAACCATTGTTTCAATAAAAACCAAGGGAATAGGAGGAAAAATAAACGATGGGCCAATTTTGCGTTTTTTTTGGCATAGGTGACCATTCGTTTCTGGTGTTCAAATTGTTCGACTGTTCCTTTTATTTGTTTTCTTTGGTTCATGAGGTTATATAGACTTGGATGAGAGAGATCCCTTATCTCCCTTTATGATCTCGTCAATGTTTTGTTGACGTTTTTTAAATCGATTTTCTAATAAGTCACCAGACTTTTTCTTGAGTTTGAGTTCGTCGGTTTTTGTCTTGTTTTTGTCTTTTGGGGAAATCATTTTTTTAGCAGCAGCCACTGTCTTTTTAGGTGCTTTGACTTTCGGTTTTGGCTTTTCTTTTGTTTGATTAAGGACAGGTTTCTTTTTTAGTTTTTGTTTTTTCGGCGGTTCAATAGACGGAGATGGTTTTTCAGTGGGTAGTACTTTATTTATTGCCGATGACTCTGTTGATAGTTTGTCTTTGAGGACGTCTGTAAATGACTGACGTGATTGTTTGATAGGTGGACGTTGGTGATGGTCTTGTTCTTTTTTAGGGGAGTAAGATGATGGAATGATGATCGGTTCTTTTTTAAGAGGGGGCTGTCTTTTTTCTTCTTCAGTGTGTGGTGTGGTTTCTTGCACGGGTTTTGGAGGTGTCGGTTCTTTTTGTTTTATTGGGTTAACTATTTCTTCTTTTGGTTCTGGAGGCGCTTCAAATAAAAGTGAAAGGTCTACATCTGGCGTTGGAATATGTTTAGTTTTTATAGCAGTAGAGGGCATTTGTTCTGCTAGGTTTTTAAATTTCGAAAGTATCGTGGATGCAAGGTTTTCTGCAAAATCGCCAATCGCTTTTTGTTTATCTGGGTCTCCAGATTCGACAGCATCTTTTAATTTTTTAAATTCTTTTTCTTCATCCATTCGTTAACCTGCTGTTTTATAGTTATGACGGTGAGTTGGGAGGTGTAGAGGTAGACTCATTTTGTTTTGTATCTGGCCCTTTTCCCTGAGCTGCCGCTGTTGTTTCTGCCATGAGGTTGTCTATATTATTTAGGGATTGAACAAGAGATGCTCTGTTTTCCGTCATTCGTTCAACAATGGTTTCTATGCTTTTATCAGAGATTTTTGCTTCATGTTCCCAATGGGCAAGTTGTTTTCTGTGCATTTTTACTGCCCAATAATTTGTACCGATATATGTGATTATACAAATAATCATTAAGATCGATACAACAAGTGCGGGTATATTAGATAATAAACTTTCCATGATTCACAGTCCTTACATATTTTTAAATACGAATTTTACATTACCGCAATCGGTCGAATCGACAGCCGTAATTATTGTTGTTAATAGTTTACTATAAATGTTCCTAATTTTTGAGTCTGTTTGTCGATTGTAACTAATTAGAATTTCTTTTATTAATTTTATAATTTTAACTGGAAATTGATTGAGGACTTTTACTATCCATTCTGCGGAGGGTAGATTTGATAAAAAAATGACTGTTTTTTCTAAATTTGGCTTTAGTATTCGTTCTGTATTTGGGAAAACTTCTAAAAATGAAGCCATGAAAAAGTAGAATTTCAAATAGATTAAAAATGTAGGTGGTGAATTCATGTCGATATTTAGGTCAGTAAATGCATCGATGATTTCAAAGGTAAAGGTTTCTACTTCATTTAAGTCGTAGTGGTCTAGTAACCGTTTACTTTCTTTGAAAGCCACTTCTTTGGGTATACTTGGGTTTTGAAAGATGTCTAAAATGAGTTCTCGTTCTTTTTTATAGGTTTTTGTTAAATCCGATGATTTTTCAATTTTAACGTGTTCAATATAATGTGTTTTAGTTTTCATTTCCTTTTTTAGCGATTCATATAAGTAAGGATTTTTTTTGTAGAGGATGCTTAATATCTGTTTTTGTTGGGTTTCTTTATAGGCTTTAAAGAGTTGAGTTAAAAATTGTGTATCGTTGTGGAAGGTAAATAAAAGGAGTTGTTGAGAATAATTGAGCATGTTTACGACTTTTATTTTGTTAGTTTTGCTTAGGTTATCTAAAAAGGCTTCTTTCATTACTGATGTAGGGACAGATGTTATTAATTTGCTGACTACATTAATTTGGGGTTGGGTTAAGGATGTCGTTGTTTTTTCTTTTTTTATAAAAATAGAGTCAAGAAGACTTGCTGCGAATTGGGAATCGGTAGTAGATAAGTCGGCGAGTAGCGCTGCATTTACTTTTGGATCAGTTGAGGTGTCTTGAGTGGATGGGGCTAAATTTTTATTTTCGGGTTCCATGCGTAGCTTGTAGTATAAGTGGCTACGATAATCTTTGAAAGGTTGAATATTTTTTGTGGTGTGATGAGGCGTATAAGATTTTGATTCTCTTGGGGTCGCTCAAAAATTTTGAAGTTGACCACTTTATGAAGCGGTTACTTATCCAATGGCACCTGTGACTTATCGGGTTGCGTGATTGCAGATACCTTATTTAAGAAATCGATAACATTCAGCTCGTTAGGTTGATTTGGATTGAGTAAGTCATGGTGGGCTTTTTCGACAAGCGCCCTGTTTTTTTCTAGCGCTACCTTAAAAAAGGTTAGCGTCTTTTTTTGAACAGAGTCGCTGGTGATTAACGTAACCACTGTCTTTTCAACGGTTGAATCCGTTGCCTTTAAATTTAGGATTGATTTGTCTATTTCGTTTTTAGACAGTTCAATAGAGTCAGGGTTTTGGAGATTGACACTTATTCCATAGAGTCGTCGTATGGCGTCACGTGCTTTTTTCATAGTAGTTTCGCCATCAATTGTCTCCTCAAGAAACGAATTGTTTTCTGAAATGGTTTCTAAAAACCGACTCAAACAGAGAGTTAACTTAGGATCTTCAGGTGACTTTGCTTTTGAAATGACTGATAAATCTATTTTTGCAATTATAGTTGTTTTTAATGACTGTCTGTCTGTTATGTCTTCAATACCGCTTAGAATATAGTTGCATCTGATGGTGTTTATTTCTCCATTATGGTTAATGATGGCTAGTTCAATGTAGCGGATGTCACGGGAGGATAGGTCGTCGGAGGCTCGGGATAGTTTACGCTTTATTTCGGCTAGTAGGTCACATTCCTGTTTGATGTTATGTAGGTGAGAGAATGCATTTGGAATGAGGTTGGGTAAGTTGCTCGATTCTAACATTTCTAATAGTCCGTAAAAGTGTGTTGGTGTTGTCGTCATTAGGTCAATTAACTTGTTTTTATGATTTTTGAGTTCATTTACAAATGTTTTTAGTGAATCGTCAGGTACGACTTTTCCATTTATGAGACCTTGAATCGCGACTACACTGTGTAATAATTTATGAGGGTCAATTCCTTCGATAATTTCTTTAATCGGTGTTTTATTTTGATAGTCGGAAATTAAATATTCTTCTGTATCGGAAATATCTCCGACGATCATATAAGCTATCTCTAATTCTGTTTTTAAATATGTCAATTCAGCTTGCGATAGGCCGTCCATAAGTCGTAAGTTTTTGGTGAATAATTGAATGATGTCTGTTTTTAGCAATTGTTTTTTTTCGGAACGGTATGTTTGCGTAACATAGTCAATTTGGCTCAGGTGATCTAGTGAAGAAATGGTTGTTTTTATTAGTGATATAGCAAGGTCTAAATTTGAGTGAATCGCTATTTGGGATAACATTTCTTTTTTTTCGGTCGCGGGTAACGTTTGTATAACAGACGTTGCGATTGGGATGTCCATGAGCATTAATTTTTTTATTAGTATTTTATGGAGGTCTTTTTTAAGTGTTTCTATTTCGACCAGTCCGTTTTTAAGATCGTCATAGGTTCCTTTTTCACTTGTTTCTTTTATTTCATCAATTGTTTTATAGCGTTCTGTTATTAAGGTATTGGTTAAGCAATGGTGGAACATGGTTTGTTTTAGTTGGTCTGCTTCGGTTTTGGGTTTTGGCCTTTGGTAGGACGCTATATGAGTCGCTGTAAATAGAGAAAGGGTTTCTTCTTGATTAGTTATATGCGACGAAAGCCCAATTTTTATTGCGTCGTTTAGTTCGGTTTCTGTTCGGCCAGAGCTTTCGATGAGTGGTGTAAGGTCATGGTTAATATGTTGGTAAAGGGGGTTTATGATCCCGTTTTTTATAAAGTTTGATTTTATGAGATGCGTAAAAAGACGGAGTATGAATTTTTTTCCTGCCTGTGTAGGTTTAATTGGGTTTACTCCGATTAGGGTGGCTGTTTTAGGAAAATGATTTAAAAAGGTCGTTATGTACTTTTCTGAGTTTTCTGAGGATATTGTTTCTATGCTTTGGAGGTCACTTGGGACGTCAATGGACGTAAGGTCCAGAGCCGCATGAATTGCACTATCTAGGTTTATTGGGGAATGTGGTGTGTCTTCTGTTTCCAATGTATTAATGGTGTTGTGCATGATGATACATAGTCGTTTTGAAAATTTGACTGTATCTGGGTTTTTGCTTTTTTGGTTTGTTATTGTTGTCGTTAAGTTTTCGATGAATATGGCCATCATTTTTTCTGGGTCTTCTTTTTTTTCGGTAAGGACACATCCAAGAATCATCGATACGTAATCGTCTTTTAGTGTGCCATCAATGAGTAGGTGATCTAGGGCTGGTATCCAGCTTC
>JABIQV010000048.1 GCA_018699495.1 bacterium
ATTATTAATAGTCGAAGATTATTGAGAATTGTTAATGGTGCGCCCGGCATGATTCGAACATGCGACCTACGGATTAGAAGTCTTGAAGGTTTAGGGTTTTGAGCACGATTTTAGTGGTTTTTGCTTGATTGGAGATGGGTAGAAAAAGGTAGAAAGTTTTAATTGTCTTATAATACTGATGAATTTCCGGCATCTTTCATGTGAGATCACGTGATCTCACATGAAAGATGCCGGAGTATTATAAATTGTAAGTAAGTGCTGTTTGTATACAGCCTTTAATTTCTTGTAGTGGGAGGGTATACGTTAACATAAACTCTAGACTTCGATTTCCTCCGACTTGGAAGGTGTTTGGATACTTTTCTTGGAATGAGTCTACTAGAGTTGTTTGGCATAAGAAGTATAAAGCGAAATCGAAAGGTTTGTTGGGGTAGTGGTGGAGTCGGATCATGCTTCCGCTTTTAGTTTGGATAGTCAGGTAGCTAGGCTCTCCCCATTTTAGGGTTTCTTCGGACGCTGTGTCGAAAATGACTTGTCTGAGGTGCAAGCATTTTTCTCTTATTTCTAGAGGGTAGTTGTTGAAGATGGCTTCGATGTCAGAGTTTCTGAAAGGTGTGTGTTGCATGTGGGCATTTTATCATTTTTTCTTATTGTGCAATATTGTGCAACAAAATTAAAAATAAGTTGCACAGTAAGACTGACATGTATAGAAATCCTGGTTTTCTATATATGTAAATTTCATATGTATAGTTATTTAGTATTTCTATACATTTTCTTTCGCTTTTATAATTTTCAGGCGCATCCCCACAACAGGAAGAATTAAATTTAAAGAATATAATGTAGGGTTTCCAGAAGACGACAACATTCTATAGAGTTGAGATCTATTCAATTTTGTTTTTTCAGACAACCATTGAATACCACCTTTAGCTTCTACTAGAGTTTTTAAAGCTACCAAAAAGGCACCCATATCCTGCTCTTCATCATAAGCTTCTAAAGCTGCATTCAAATATTCTGAAGCTTCCTCAGGATTATATTTCAATTTTTCTATTAATGTTTCACGCCACTTTCTCATGATTATTTTGTCTCCTTATAAGGCGTATCGTTTTTAAACAACGCTCATTAAAAGTATCACACATTTTTCTTGGTTGTTAAATTTCTAAGAAACTTATGCATTATTTGCATGAACTATCCGGAATTTCCGGATAGTTCATGCAAATAATGCAGCAACTTGCTGCGCAATTAGACCTTCTATGAATTGTGTTATGTTATTTTTTTGTTAATTAGATTTACAATGAGTTTTGTAAACGTATCTTTTTCTTCTGGTTTACTATGTGCGACCAATAAGCAAAGTGCGACGAGACCGTTGTCTTCAATCCGTTTCTTTCCATCTAGGGTATATAGATAGTTACTTCTTTCTAAGAACCAAACGAATAAGAACGCTGCTATCCTTTTATTTCCATCGACGAAGGAATGATTTTTGATTACAAAATATAATAAATGGGCTGCTTTTTCTTCTACACTTGGGTATAGTTCTTTTCCATCAAATGTTTGATAGATGGTTGTTATCGAACTATGAAAGGATTGATCTTTTTCCTTTCCAAAAAGATCAACAGATTCCCCGTCTTTTCTAAACTTTTCACGTAGAGTTTCGATTGAACCTAAAGCCTCTTCATACGAGATGAATTTTTCACTTACTTTGTTTGTATCAGATATTTTAAGGTTTTGATGATCGTACTGGTCTAAGAGGTCTAAGGCTAGGGTGTAGTCTTGGATTACTTTTAGTACACCTTTAGATTCTGAATCAGTAAGTGGTTTTTCATGGGCCGCACTTACAATCGATTTTATAGTTGATTCTAGTGTTTTAATTTTACTAGATTGTTTTTTTAGTTTATTTTCATTGAGAGCATATCCATCAATTAAATATTGTTTTAATATTTGATTTGCCCAGATTCGGAATTGGGTGCCTTGTTTGGACTTAACTCTGTATCCTACAGAAATAATGACATCTAAGTTATAAAACTCAATTGTTCTATTAATGTTCCTATCACCTTCTTTTTGAACCGTTGCATTTTTTGCAATGGTTGCCTTTTTCTCTAGTTCCTTTTCTTTATAAACGGCATTTATGTGTCTTGAAATTACGGATTTATCTCTTTCAAATAAGGCACTTATTTGGGTTAGAGAAAGCCATATAGTGTCACTAGATATGCTGACATTTATGTTTTTTCCTTCTTGGGATTTAAAAATGGTTACTTTGTTTGTTTCTAAATTTTTCATGATGACCTCCTTTTTAATAAAACTAATTTAATTGCTTTGTATTGATTTATTCAAGTGATATTCACTTTGTTTCCTCAATATCAACTCGTTGAATCAATGACTTGTCTAAAATCTCGGTTATTTCGAAAAAAGCTTCTTGAAGCTTTATATTTTTAGCCATTATTTCCAAATTAACCTTTTTGATCTCCAATTTCTATAACCATTTGGCATACAGTTTCCAATTTTTAGGCGCTGTAAGTTCAATATTCGTTTCGGCATAGAATCGGTCTCTAAATTCTAGAAGGGCAGTCATTAAAACTCTCCTTTATTTGCGCCATAATCCAACAAATCAATTTCTTTTTTCTTAAACCCAGTACTCAAATGCGCATACATCTCAGTAACACTAATAGAAGAATGGCCAAGTAGTTCTTGAACTGTTCTAATACTTACACCCTTCATAATCAAATGAGACGCAAATGTATGTCTCATCGTATGAATAGTAGCGTTTTGGACCTTAGCCTTTTCGAGTAGGTTGTTGTACGCAGTTTTAAAGCTTTTTATTCGACCACCTTTTTTATTACAAAATAAATACTCAGATTGTTCTAAATACCGACCATCGGTTTCCAATGTTCTGGGGTTAACCCAGGTTTTCACATACACCTGTAGATAAACACTAAGAAATGAAGAAATAGGAATATCGCGATTACGGCCGTTTTTAGTCTGAAAGGAGTCGTCATTAACAATATGAATAACATGTCCCGGTATATCGATATTACATATCTTCAGATTGAGAAGTTCATTAAGTCTCATCCCCGTCGATAGCCCAACAATTAAAAACCGTTCAATATATGGATTGGCAGTTTTCATTAAAAGAGTGATTTCGTCGTTAGAGAAAAAACGTACTCTGTTTTTGTTTTCTTTAAGTCGTTTAATTCTCTTACATGGGTTGGTTTCTATAACATCCCATTCGATAGCTTTTTTAAAACATTGAGACAGATAAATCAGATCAATATTCACAGTTCGATTAGAAACGTGTTTGTTTCTAGTTTTTCTTTCTTTCCTCCAAGCCATGTAGTCTTCGATATCTTTAGGTGTTATCTCATTAAGCTGTTTGGACCCAAAATAATTCTCCATCAGATTCATAGCATAAAGCGTCCGATTGTATTCCGAGTCTGTTTTACGAGACCTACACCAAGTCAGGAACTCGTTTTGAACAAAGTGGGTAAACAACATTGTTTCTTTAGCTGTGAAGCGGGTAGGGGCTTCTTTAAGCTCCCTTTCAAATTGCCGAAGGGCTTGCTGTGCTTCGGTCTTACTTTTCCCAACCTTAAGCCATTTCTTTCTAGATGAAATAGATCCATCCGCTAAACGAACTTTTTGGTTGTAGACGATATAGTAGGTTATTCCTTTTTTACCCTCTTTAGATTTAATAAAGGCCATTAGAGCGCCCCCTTAAATGAAAAGGTCTTTACGCCTTGGCGTTTTTTCTGAATCCAGCTATCTATATCAGATTTCAAAAACCTATATTCTTTACCGACTTTAATTTTGGGTAGTTGTTTTGAATATAATAGATAGCGTACAGTTTTTATACTTACTTTAAGGTAAGTAGCTACATCATCTTTATTTAAGATTTCCATGATTTACTCCTAAGCAAATGCTTTTATTTTTGATATGCTTAGGATGGGCGTTAAAGGATTTTCTTTTTAAGCGGAGATCTGTTCTTTGCGTCCATCCTAAAAATTACTACTTCATAAACACCTCCATTTTAAATTTAAGAGCTACACTATAAACTCTGATATATAATTACACCTCACTATATTAAATCTGATCAAGGTATTTTAAACTATATAGTTAAATAGTCGGTAAAATGTTATAGTTTTAAGCATGAAAATTAAAAATGAAATTAAGGGTCTAATCTATACTGCTGGGTATACGTTATCAGATGTTGCAGAGAAGATGGGGCATTCATCTGTACAGAATTTGAGTCAAAAAATATCTAGGGGTACGTTGAAGTATTCCGAATTGAAACTTATTTTAGATGTCATTGGGTACAAAGTTGAATTTAAAAAAGCGGATGAGTCTTAAAGTTTACACACAGTTCCACAATTTTTGATTTTCGGGGGATCAAAAATCATGAAAATGTGGAAAACTAGCGAAATATAAGGTTTAAAAAATATGGGTGATATTGTTCTTAATAATGGGGTAAAAATTCCTTCGTTAGGCTTTGGAACTGCAGCGATTGGTGAGTGGCAGCAAGATGATGATGCGGTTGTATCAGTTATTCAATCTGCAATTGAAAGCGGCTATAGGTATATTGATGGTTCTGCAGTTTCTGGGAACGAAATTAGTATTGGGCGGGCGATAAAAAAATCAAAAATAAATCGTGATGAGTTATTTGTGGTTACTAAAGTATGGAACGGTGATCAAGGGTA
This sequence comes from bacterium, assembly GCA_018699495.1. Lineage (GTDB taxonomy): Bacteria > Margulisbacteria > Marinamargulisbacteria > JABIPA01 > JABIPA01 > JABIPA01. The sequence continues at coordinate 4,683 of JABIQV010000048.1, forward strand.
TGATGCGACTCTTAGAGCATTTGAACAAAGTCGACTTAATCTAGGTCTTGATGTTATTGATCTATACCTCATTCATTGGCCAATTGAAGATAAACTGACTGAAACATGGAAAGCAATGGAAATGCTCTACGAACAAAAACGGGTGAGAGCAATTGGTGTATCAAATTTTCGAATTAACGATTTAGAACAACTTTTAGCTATATCGACTGTTACACCAGTCTGTAACCAAATTGAACTTCACCCGTATTTTTCCCAATCAAAACTTCGTAAGTATTGTTTAGAGCATTCTATTCAAGTGATCGGGTGGTCACCATTAGGGACTGGAACTTGGAGTAATATTACGTTTGAGAAAAAGCCAATTAATGACTCCGTTATTCAGAAAATTGCACATGACCACCACGTTAGTGCTGCTCAAGTTATTTTGCGGTGGAATGTTCAAAATAATGTTATTCCTGTTCCAAAGGCTGAAACTGAGCAGCATATCAAACAAAATATTTGTTTGGATCATTTTACGTTATCAGATCATGAAATAAAAATCATAGATGAATTAAATCAAAACCTGAGACTAGGTCCTATTCCTGGCAGTAGTGGTTCTGATCAGTATGCCTAATCGGTCTTTTGGGTAGAAAAAAGGTAGAAAATCCATTTTCACCTCCAAAATAAATCTTAAATTTCTCAATAAATTCTCTGAGTAAAGTGGCGATCAGCCACCAGCGACACAAATCAATTCCATAAGAACGTGAGCTTCAAGAGTGCGGTAGGTGTGGGTAAATTTGTGCTTGAAGACTATCTACGGATAGTTGAAATCAAAAATTAACACGCAGATGCCGTGCTATTGAAGTGAAGATGGTGCGCCCGGCATGATTCGAACATGCGACCTACGGATTAGAAGTCCTGTGCGTTTGGTGGTTTACCCTCAATTTGTTTGATGAAACTCTTTGTTTATCTGAGTTGAATTAAGCTCAAGGTGTTTGGTTTTTGAGTTTTTTGGTAGAAAAAAGTAGAAAATTTAGCCGAGGTTATTAGATATCACTTTGTCTGGTTTTGATCGAACGTATTCAGTCCCATTATTTTCAATGATTTGATATCCTTGATAATTCCCTTTTTTAATTTCTTCAATAAACTCATCAAGTGACATCATTTTTTCTTTGATAAAGTCATAAAACATTTCATTAAGCCCTGAAGCCTTTTGCTTAATCATAATTACTGAACGCTCAAGATTTATAAGCGGCTTAGGCCCATCGTATTTTCTTGGGTCATCTAGAGATATGATCAACTCTCCATTTTTTAAAGCTATTTTTAATAACTGTGCTAATTCTTGTCTATTTTTTGATTTCTTACTATATTTTCTACCAACATTATTATTCCACAAATCCATATTGCGTTGATTTTCAGGGTTAGGGTTTTTAATTTCATTTCCTTGTCCAAGGAAATCTGCAATTGTTTTTGAATAATATTCTTTAGAAAAAACGCCACTCGTATAAGCATGACGAAATGCATCTGCTTCATTGTTACTCATTTTACCGGTACTCTCATCAAACGAACCATCCTCTTTTTTAGGAAGGGGTTCAATATTTTCATGATAATAGTCATAAGCTTCTTGTCTGCAGTCCTCTTTCAATTTATTTGGATGTTTGGTCATTCTTTACCTCCTTAATACTTAAAAGAATTAATATAAAGGCCCCAATATTAGTTCCGAATCCTATTATAGAAAATTCAATATATGATGTTTGATTCAATATCATATTTGTGTATAACCAAGATGTTATAATCAATGGAAAAAAAGCAACCCATTTACAAATCTTAGGAAAGGGGAATAAGGCAAATAATAAACCTATATTAGGTATTAATAGCATCATATATGACCAAAAATAATCTAAAAAAGTAAATGAAGTCTCCTCAGAAAATGCCAACATAGAAAATGTCCAAAATGTCCATGTATAAAGAAATCCAATACCTGTTACAATAAATAAAAATATTTTTGACTTAAATACTTGCACTAGAGTTATCCATAAATCCACAATTGGTGCTATTAAAAGTATCTTGATAGGAGTATTCCTTTTAAAGTTCATGCTATATTTTGGGATTAATGATATTTAAAATATCAGTTGTTCGTTGCTCTATAGAGTTAGGTTTAATAAGCGTACAATTAAACCCGAATTTACTATAGGTATCTTTATGAATCTGTTCAAATATTAACGCTTCTTTAAAATCAATTCTTCGTTCATTTGTAGGGGTAATGAACCCGAGATTCTGTATAAAGAAGACTTCTTTTTCATAACTATTATTTTCTAGTATTCTATTGATTTCGTCACATAATAATGTGCTTGGAGAGAACCCTAAATAAGTGGCTAAGGCATAGGTGCATATCGGAGATCGGTCAAAAAACTGAACATGACTTAGTAATGTATTGGCTTTACGTTCACGTCTCTTTTGTAAAGAAACGATTTTATTTATAAAATCACTGTTTTTCCAAGGTTCTTGGTTACCTAATCGCTGCTCTTTTTTTATAATAAATGTTGCAGCTTCTTGAATAACAACGTACCCTTTTTTTTTAAGACAATTTATAATGGATGTTTTTCCTGAGCTTGGTGTTCCCGTTAAAATTATTTTTTTGTTATTAGTGATCATAAGTATCTATTATAGTGTAGCAAAACAGTTAAAGAAAAAAAAACGCCAGCTTTCTGAAATATGACCTCTCCCTAATAAGTAAACTAAATCGTTTATTAATGACAAGATTATGCTAAAGTGCGGTTATGTCAGAAGATATTAAGAATGAAATAAAAGGGTTGAGTTACGGGGCAGGGTATACGGTTGCAAAGCTTGCTGTGAGGCAATGGGAGCAAGCACTCAGAATCTCAATCAGAAGATTTCACGTGGGTCATTGACGTATTCTGACTTGAAACAAATATTGAAAACAGTTGGTTATGATGTGTCCTTTAAAAAATGATGTAGTGGTTAAGAATAAGAATGTGAAATTTCCCATCGTTTTTTCATTAACTGAAAGTCAGTTAAATGAGCTTTTGAATTTATATAAAGAGCAATGGTGGTCAAAACATAGAACGATTCATGATACAAAAACAATTGCTAAAGAGTCCGATATCATCATTGGTGTGACAACAAAAACAGGTCAATTAGTGGGTTTTTTAAGGGTATTAACAGATTTTGTAGATATCGCTGTTATTTATGATGTCATCATTCACAAGAATTATCAAAAACGAGGGTTGGGAACGACTTTAATCAATCAAGTTACACAGCATCCTAAATTACAAGCCATTCGCTACTTTGATCTTTTTTGCAAACCAGAGATGAACACTTTTTACCAAAAATTTGGATTTGACATACCTAAAACAGGTACAAATATGTTGCGTTTTAAATATAATGGATAAATTAAACGTTGAACACAATATGTTGACGTTCAATATTGTTAAAGACAAAGACTATAAGCGATTTAAAAAACCATAAAAGTGAATTAGTATTGATTGATGAAAACCAGCTCTAAACAGCCCGAATTAAAAACACCACGACTGATCCTGAATCAGTTTACACTGGATGATGCTCCAGAGGTTAAATCCATTTGTTCAAATAAAGCGATTGCTGATACTACAGCACATATTCCTCACCCCTATACAAAAGAAATGGCCTCAGAATGGATTCAAGCGCATAAGGACAATTATCAGGCAGGAAAATCGGCCATATTTGCTATTCGAGTCCAGTCAAACAATCGGTTGATTGGCACAATTAGTTTGGAGATTGATCAATACTGTGATCGTGGTGAGTTGGGGTATTGGATCCGTGAAGAAGAATGGGGAGAAGGGTATTGTGCAGAGGCTGGAAAAGCAATCATTCAATTTGGATTTGAGCATTTAAATCTAAACAAAATAAAAGCTGAGCATATGACACGCAACCCTGTTTCAGGAAAAGTGCTTGAAAAGTTAGGGTTAACAAAAGAAGGTCATTTAAAACAACATTTCAAAAAATGGGATATATACGAAGACATTGCGGTATATGGTTTGTGTCGGGCTGATTACACATCATGATTAAATAAACCTAAACTTACAGTATAGTATGATTATTTTGCCGAAATCCGCACAGATTAGAAGTCCTGTGCGTTTGATGGTTTACGCTCAGTTTGTTTGATGTTTAGCGTTATTCATCGCAGTTGATTTAAGTTCAAGGTGTTTTGTTTTTGATTTTTTGGGTAGAAAAAAGTAGAAAATTTAGCCGAGGTTGTTAGATGTCACTGCATCGGGTTTTGACATGGGTGTTTTAATGCTATTGATTGTTGATATCGTATATCCAGGATAATTGCCAGATTCTATTGCTGTTACAAATGCTTCTCTATCTAAAATATCACCCGTTGAAAAATCTAAAAAATACTGATTGCGTCCTGATTCTGATTCTTGAATAACTTTAACTGGTTTTTCAGGGGCATAATCAAAATGCCTTAGTCCTTTATATTCTCTTTCATCATGCGGATCAATAATAAGCTCATTATTTTCTAATGATTTTTTAATAAAACCTGCTAATTCTTCTCTGGTTTTAGCCAGTTTACCATACTTTCTTCCCACTGCATTATTCCATAAATCCATGTTTTGTTGATTAATTGGATTTGTTCCTTTTATTTCGTTATAGACTCCTGCAAGATTAGCTTTCATTTCCCCTTTTTCTTGTGTAAAAATGCCACTTACATAAGCATGACGAAATGCATCTGCATCATTATTACTCATTTCTCCAGTACTCTCATCAAATGAACCGTCTTTTTTTCTTGGTAATTCTCGAATATTTTTATCAAAATAAATATAAGCTTCTTGTCTTGCTACTACCATTAGCTCCAAATACGCTTCTTTTTCTAATTCAATAAGGTTTTTAAGTTTGTTTATCACGTTTTTACTCCATTGGCTTTTTGTTTAGAAACCATTCCATTATACCAAAATAAAAAAATTGCTACTAAATTCATTAAAATTCCTACCCAAGCATCCTCCTTGCTATTTGCAAAAATAAGTGTGTTCGTATAAATAAAGCTTGTGAAAAATATAGATAGCATTGAAATAACCATTATTAATCGATTGAAAGGTAGAAGGGCGGCCAATAAGCCTATATTAATGGGAAGTGTAAAAAAATAATCTTCAATACTTAGCGTATTATCCTTACTAAAAAGTATCGTTAAGAAAGCCCAATGATTCCAACAGTATAAAAACCCTAAAAATAATGCTATTTTCAGATTAAACAATAGTATTTTTTTTAAATGGATCTTTTTAAAGAGGTTGTTTTTTAGAGTTATCCATAAATCCACAACTGGCGCCATCAAAAGCGCCTTAGTTGTTGTGGAATTGTGGTTAACTCGTGGCATCACCCATTCCTTTTATTAATTAAGTTTACGATTAGCTTAACAAATGTTTCTTTTTCTTCAGGTTTGCTATGGGCAATCAACAAGCAAAGTGCAACTAAGCCATTATCATCAATTCTTTTTTTTCCTTCTGCAGTATATAAGTAATCGTTATTTTCTAAAAACCAAACAAATACAAATGCGGCAATGCGTTTATTACCATCCACAAATGAATGATTCTTAATCACAAAATATAGTAAATGAGCAGCCTTTTCTTCGATGCTTGGGTATAACTCCTTTTTTTCAAAGGTTTGATAAATAGTTGAAAGTGAACTTTCGAACGATTGATCCTTTTCTTTTCCAAATAAATCTACAGACTCTCCATCTTTTCTAAACTTTTCTCGTAAGGTATTAATAGCATTAAGCGCTTGTTCATAGGTAATTACTTTTTTTGCAGATTTTTTTGTTTGAGATACACTTAATCGCTGATGATCATAATCATCTAACAAATCCAAAGCCAAGGTATAATCTTGAATAAGGTTCAAAATACCTTTTGCTTCTGTATTAGAAAGCTCTTTTTGATGGGATGCCTCAACAATGGATTTAATGGTTGTTTCAAGTTGCTTTATTTTTTGAGACTGCCCTTTAAGTTTAGTTTGGTTGATTGCATAACCTTCTAAAAGGAACTCTTTTAAAATCTTGTTAGCCCAAATACGAAATTGGGTGCCACGCTTTGATTTTACTCTGTAGCCAACTGAAATAATGACATCTAAACTGTAAAAATTAACAGGTTTATCAGAATTAGGAATATGCATTTTTTGCATATTGCTTTTTTTATCTAGTTCTTTTTCTTTAAAAATATTATTTAGGTGTCTGGAAATAACAGATTGGTCTTTTTCAAATAAATCAGTCATTTGATTTTGGTTCAACCAAGCAGTTTCATTATTAATCTGAACATCAACAGCAGGCCCATCTTTTGTTTTAAAAATAGTAACTTTATTATCTTTTTTTGATTTCATATGAATACTCCCCATTATATCGTAATTGCTAAACTTGCTCTATAATCCTGATGGGTTATTTTGATTATAATCCAACAAATCTATTTCTTGTTTCTTAACCCCTGTACTCAAATGTGAATGGATGAAGGTCCCCATAATGTTTTAATGGCACGCATACTCATGCTTTTCATATGTTTTCTTAGATCATCTAGAGATATGATCAACTCTCCATTTTTCAAAGCTATTTTTAATAGCTGAACTAATTCTTGTCTATTTTTTGATTTCTTATTATATTTTCTACCAACATTGTTATTCCACAAATCCATATTGCGTTGATTTTCCGGGTTAGGATTTTTAGTGGATACAAAGAGTAGCCTATATCAACAATCAAAAACACGTCTACTACGTGTTTTTTTGGCCTAATTTAAGGGGAGCCTTTTTTATTTTTACCGGACACTAGTGATTCTCTGCATTGTTTTTGAAAGGCACGTGCTGGGTTGTATTCTAAGATATAGCAGTGGCCAAAACGGGATATCTAAAAAATATAAAATGCGTTACATTTAATACATAGTGACTAACAATGCTAGCTTCTAATCTTCCTGTTATATGATAAGCGATTCCGTAGAACAACTCAGCAATTGTGGCTAAGAAAATGTATAAGGTTCCGCCGGCATAGTGTGCTAGACCAAATAAAACAGATGCTATAATCACCATATTTAATCTTGTGAAATGAATTCTGGAGGCCCTTTTGAATAAAATGACGAAAAATACTTTCTTCAATAACGCATGTGAAAATCAAATTAGATAATGACCAAGTACTCGTTTTTCGCTAGGCCTTATGTAAAGGTCCCATTTTATGTACCACTTAAAATGGGACCTTTAAAAACCAACTTAATACATAGTTAACTTTTGGAAGTGGTGACTAGGGGCTTAGTTTGTGTTTTTATCCAATAGTTCTTGGTTTTGTATTAGCAAGCTCATCTGATGGATTGCAATATTGATTTAAAGTGTATTTTTAAAAATTAACTAAAAGAGTCTCAGCCGCTTCAGTTTCTGAACTATTTCATTAAAGTCGTTTGGTTTTATAATATCATTTGATTTAAATGGTTTAAATTTCCACTCAGGAATATCTTTATCTATATGGTGATAAATTCCATTTATAAAGTTTATAAGGGTATTAAATAGTTCAGGGCTAATAGATTTTTTTGACTGTACTTGAATAGGTATAGTTTCTTCCATTTTAAAAAGTTTAGCCGTTGTGTTCGCTAATTCAAAGATTTTATTAATTTCTGAAGATTTTATAGTATCCCCAGGCTTAAATTGTAAATCTTCATAGTGTTTATTTAAACTATCTTTTTGGAATAGCTGATTAACAAGATAAATAGGTAACATGGAATAAAGTGGTTTTCTTTCATATTGTTTTTGTGAAAAATAAACGCCACGAGCACTTCTCTCAATATTTTTTATATAAGAAATTAAACTTTTACGGCTGCCTGTTTTTCCACCTTTAACCTCAATTGGAATAAGCTCTTCTCCACGCTGTATGACATAGTCTATTTCAGCTTTACTACTACCTTTATCTCGATGCCAATAATAAAGTTGTTTTTTTTCTTCAGGATTAGCATAAGCAAGTATCTCTTGGCCAACGAAGGCTTCTGTAATATCGCCTTTATTTTCAATAGATAACTTCGGATTTAATATCCAATCTCCAATTTCCAGCCCTAATATAGCCTGTGCTAAACCGATGTCTAAAAATATGGCCTTAAATTGCTCTTTATTTATCTTTGCACCTAATGGGGGTGTTTGAGAGCTAGACTGAAAAACTTTGTGAATTACACCTGCTTTTACAAGCAAGTCTAAACAAGGAGCTAACTCTCTTGCCTTATAAACCTCAGAAATATTTGAATACTTAACTTTTTGCCCTAAGAGTTGAGGAATACTATCAAAAACGTTTTCTATATAATTTAATTGAAAGTGTTTAGCGTATTTTTTAAAGTCATCTTTATAAGAATTAACAATATTTAATTGTATTTTTCTACAACTACCTAAATCGCTAGTTTCAACCCATGTTTTGACAACATCAGGCATACCGCCTATAGCCAAGTATTCAGACAGTTTTGATAGAAGACGGTCATGATTTATTATTGGTGAATGATTTTGAGAGAAATTAATAGAGTTTAATGTGTCAACTAGAACAGGGCTTTCTGTTTCTCTTAAAAATTCCAGAAAAGATAAGGGGTAAAGGGTTAGATAAGACACTCTTCCTACAGGGACACTAATATTTTCAAGTTCAAAATCTATTAACGATCCAGCTGCAATAACATGTAAGTTGGGCATGTCTTCGTAAAAATAACGAATAGCAGAAATAGCTTTAGGTGCAATTTGTATTTCATCTAAAAATAACAATGTCTTTTTCTCTTGAATTTGAGTTTTAGATAAAATAGAAAGATCTCTAATAATACGTTTTATATCAAAATCCGATTCAAATATAGTGGTCGCATTAGGTGTTTTTTCAAAGTTTATTTCAACAAAGTTTTCAAACGTTTTTCCTAGCTCACGTATGATGTATGTTTTTCCGACCTGCCTAGCACCGCGTAAAATAATGGGCTTTCTTCGGGGGTTCTCTTTCCATTTATATAAATTATCTTCTATGTTTCGTTTCACAATCTTTACCTTTATGTATATTTTTATGGCATGTATATAACATTGTATGTATATATTTATAAGATATAAATAGCACTGTATGTATATATTTATAACATATAAATAGCGCTGTATGTATATATTTATAATATAACTATTATATGTAATACACATTTTAATAAGGAGTTAAACATGGTTAATAGTGCATTCTAGAGTGTCGAAGTGGTCACAAATTGCGCCCACTTCTACTTTTTGATATTCCTTTCTATTTAAAACCGTATGCCCAAATAATGAGCACATTGGATTGTAAAATAACAAAAGGGCTACAAGCAACTTTAGCTAAAGTCCAACAAATCAATCTCCTTCTTCTTAAATCCAACACTTAAATGTGCATACATCTCCGTCACGCTTATCGATGAATGCCCAAGCAATTCTTGAACTGTTCGAATACGAACCCCTTTCATAATTAAATGAGATGCAAAGGTATGACGCATTGTATGTATCGTTTCATTTTGAATTCCGGCCAGATTCATTAATGCCTTATAAGAAGTCTTAAAGCTTTTTATCAACCTGCCACCGTTGTGACAAAACACATACTCAGATTGCTCGAAGGTTCTACCCGTAGTTTCAAAATTGGTAGTGGTGCAAAAACTGTCGCTTTAGAATAATATCCTGAAATATTCATAAATAAGGGAGAAAATGCTATGAGTCTTAGACGAAAACCTCATCCACTACTATTCAAATGGAGACACTTTGAACAAGAAATTAGTTTACTTTGTGTCAGATGGTATTTAAGATACCCCATAAGTTACAGAGGTCTAGTCGAAATCATGGATGAACGTGGCCTCAAGATTGCCCATACAACGATTCTCCGATGGGTTTCTCGATAGTTTGATGCACTAAAAAACAAAGTTCGTCCTCATTTAAGAAAAAACCTGACGTCCTGGAGTCTGGATGAAACATATATCAAAGTAAAGGGTAAATGGACGTATCTATATAGAGCCGTTGATAGAGAAGGTAAGACCATTGATTTTTATTTAAGTCACAAACGGGATTCTAAAGCAGCATACTCCTTTTTTAAACGAATTATTCGCCTCGATTCACCTCAAACTCCTTATGTGATAAACGTAGATAAAAACCCTGCATACACCCACTCAAAACAAAAATTAGAACGAGAAAACAAATGGCCTAAGAAATGCAAATTGAGGCAAAACAAATACATGAATACTATAATTGAACAGGATCATAGAACCGTTAAATGGAAGATGACTCATGCCATGGGATATCACACCATGTGGTATGCCCACACGACAATTACGGGTGTTGAAACGATGCATATGCTTCGAAAAGGACAGGTGACTTATTACAGTAAAAAACATGCACAATCATTACGGGATTTTATTCATCGTCTCTTTGATATTATTGGATCCATTTTTCCACTATATTCTAATCGAAAAATAGTTTTTTAATTTAGTATTTACTCGAGTTTTTAGTCCTTATTTTTATTTCCACAGTTTTTGCACCACTACCCGTCAAACATGTTTAATTCCTAGAGATTTTAACGAAAGTGTGATCGCATATATTAAATATATCGGTAGAAAAAAAGTAGAAAATCCTTCAATTGATTGGTGCGCCCGGCATGATTCGAACATGCGACCTACGGATTAGAAGTTCTTGGGTATATTAGCTGTATCCCCTTGCTAATCCTTGCCATTCCTTGCCAGGGCTTGCTCAATTGAACTTAAGTAAACCTATGATTCTTTGCAATGACTTGTATGTACTTGCATTCCATTCTATCATTAAGGCATACAAACAGCATACAAGAATATTCAAAAGGATGGTCTAATGTCAGAGAAGTTAAAAATAACTAAACGGCTCGTAGATGCTTTGCCTTTACCTGATACAGGGCAAAAAATTTATCAAGACCCTGAATTAAGAGGTTTTGCCATTAGAGTCACACCAACAATGAAGACGTTTATTATTAATCGAAAGTTCAATGGCAAGACAGTACGGCATAAAATTGCTACCTATCCTGATCTAACCGCAGAGATGGCACGTGATGAAGCTCAGAAGATTTTAGGAGATCTATCCAGGGGCATACTGCCTAAAGATAAACTGCTTAAGCAAGCAAATGAAGAAACCACTTTGGAAAAGGCCTTTAATGATTACATTCGAGGTAAACAACTTAAGCCAAAAACTCTCAAAGATTATCATGACGTTATGCGTTTGCAACTGGCATCTTTCTCTAAAAAAAAACTAATTGAGATTAAGCGTAACGATATTTTAGAGCTACACAAAAAACTTTCTCTACGATCTTTTGCTCGGGCTAACTTGGCAATGAGACTTTTAAAAGCCATCTATAATTATTCTAGGGAAAGGTATCGGTTAAGTGATGATACTCCTTTGATCATAGAAAACCCTGTTGGGATTATGGACGCTACAAAAGCTTGGAATAGGGTTAAACGTCGGACTCGAATGATTTCTATTCAAGAATTGCCTGACTGGTATCGAGCACTCTCTTCTTTAGAAGATGAGGTGAGAAACAACCACGATGTTACTAGCGACTTTTTATTGTTCGTTTTATTCACAGGCCTTAGACGTACCGAAGCGATGACTTTAGATTGGGAACAAGTTGACTTAAGACGGAAGGTGTTTACAATTATCGATACAAAGAACCACCTTGAACATGTATTACCTCTTTCTGATTATTTGATGGGCCTACTAAAGAGACGGAAATCAAATAATCCCACCAATTTTCCTTATGTTTTTCCAGATATAACAAAAACTACTCATTTAAAAGAGCCAAAGTCTGTGATTAAAAAGGTTTCTGATAAATCAGGCATTAAATTTTCAACCCATGATTTACGGCGTACATTTATTACAATTGCTGAGTCATTGGATATCTCTCGTTATGCCCTTAAGCGTTTATTAAATCATAAAGAAAATAACGATGTGACATCAGGGTATATTATTGATGATGTTGAAAGATTAAGACTTCCTATGGAAAAAATAAGTTCTGAATTCGTAAAAATATTTGATACGAAATCTGTTGTAACATGAACTGTTGGAGTAAAATTAAATAATGGGATTATCTGAAAGCTACAATATAGAAAAGAAAGCATTGAAGCTTTTGACTAAAAAAAACCCTGACTGGGAAAAGTTGGTCAAGGAATGCGTTGCTTTTGCAAATGCTAAAGGTGGGAAACTTATTATTGGCGTTTCGGATAAAGAGTCACACCCACCTTCAACCCAAACCATTCCAGATGGTCTTCAAAATAAAATACAAAGCCGTATTAACGCGTTGACTCAAAACTGTAGCGTAACTTTTCCTGTCAAAATAGTAGATCCAAATAGGGGCGAATATTTGGAGATGATTGTTAACCCGTCTAAACAAACACTTGCCTGTACTAGTGACGGTCGCTACTTCATTCGAATTGCAGATGAAAGCAAACCTCTTTACCCAGAAGATATCACTACTGTATTGGCAGAAAAGAATGCTTATATTTGGGAAACTCAAACGCATAAAAAAGTGCCATTTACCCAAATAAACCAAGAACAATTAAATCATTTTGTTAGTGTGATTCAAAAATCTGACCGTGTGAGTAATTTTGTTAAAGAAAAAGACCCTGAAGAATTAATGGAATATTATTTTTTTAAAGAAGGTAGGCTTTTAACAAATTTAGGCATTCTTTGGGTTGGTACTAGAAAAGACAGAGCGAAGTTGATTTACCCTCCTACTATTCAATTTATTCAATATGATGAAGCTGATAAAAAAGTCTATAAGGTAAGTTTGGATGACTACTCACTAAACCCAATTGAAATGCTCAAGTTCTTGATGGAAAAAATTAGCGTATTGAATGAATCTATTGAAATTAGTGATGGCATGTATAGGGCAAATGTTTTTCATTATGAGCCTGAAGTTAGGCGAGAACTAATAGCCAATGCGCTTGTTCATCGTGTGTATACTATGAGAGGAGATATCACCATTAAGCTATTTATAGATCGACTCGAAATTCATAGTCCTGGGCAACTTCCATTTGGAGTAACAGCAAAAAACATTTTAACAGCTTCAGTTAGAAGAAATGAGTTGTTAGCAAAGGTGTTTTGCGACCTAAAGTTAATGGAAAAAGAAGGCAGTGGCTATGATAAAGTCTATGAAACCCTGCTTTCAAACGGAAAAGAAATCCCCAAGGTTGAAGAAGAGTCGGATAGGGTCGTGGTAACTGTTAATAGAAATATTGTTAATCCCGAGGTTATTAAACTAATTGATAATGCAAGTAAAGAATTTCAGTTAAAGCAGAAGGAGCTTATTTGCTTGGGATTAATAGCTCAGCACAATTTATTGTCATCAACTGAATTATCCGAGCTACTAAGCATTACCAAGCCTAATGGTATTCGATCATGGCTAGGAAGACTTCTTGAATGGCAATTGGTTCAAAAGCGAGGCACAGGTAAGGGCACTGAATATTTCGTTAATAATAGATATTTAAAAAGCAAAGGGTATAAAGGCAAAACAACCCTTAAAAGGATTGAAGTATATAGGCTTAAAGAACTGATCATGCAGGATTTAAAAACATACCCGGAGAGCAGTATTGGTGATATTCAAACACGCATTGGAAAAGAAATTAAAATAGGTCGCATTAGAAAGATCCTTAACGAACTTCTTTTAGGTAGCGTGATCGATAAAACTGGCACATTGCGATGGACTAGATACTCCATAAAGTAGTGTGTAAAAAAATATAGAAACTATTGCTGCTTGCATATAGAAACGTACATTTGAGTTCAAATACAAGTGGAAACAGCCTTTTATTTATTGCGTATAGAAACTATTTTTTAGCATATAGCTAATATATCCAGAATAATGAGCAAACACTAACTACTTGAAATTGTGTCAGCACTGATGGCACAAATATCTTGGGATAAGTAATTTTTAGTTAACACATTACTTAGAGTAAGGTCGTGCCAGTCAAAGAAGAGGTTAAGACCAATTCTAGAACTTCCACCAACTATGATAACTTTTGATTTCTTATCAATCATAACTGCCTAATGGTATCATTTTTTGTATAATGAGTAATGGAGTTAAAATAGAATTAAATAGCTATGACCCTAATTGGAAAACCCAATTTGAGACAGAAAAACAAAGATTACATTCGATAATCGGTAAAAACTCATCAATCGAGCATATCGGTAGTACAGCAATCGAAGGGTTGTGTGCAAAACCAGTTATCGACATATTAATTGGGATAGATCATTTTTCAGACCCTAAAACCCTTATTACTAAAATTAGCGGATTGGGTTATGACTATATTTCAGAATATGAACAACAATTACCAGAAAGGCGTTACTTTCAAAAAGTACGAAATGGTCATCATTTTATACACATCCACTTAGTAGAAAGAAACTCAAGGTTTTGGCAGCGCCATTTATTTTTCAGAAACCAGTTAAGCCTTTATCCTGAGTTAAGGAATCAATACGCTAGATTAAAGCAAAATTTGGCTCAAATAAAATGGAAAAGCAGAAACGATTATGCAAGTGCTAAGGGAGAGTTTATCCAAAAAGTTGAAGCTAAACTAGATGCTTTTCAATGGGAGACAGAACGTCTTATCGTTAAATTGCCAGATACAAGATATTTAGACTTATACTATCGCTTATTAAAGGACCCAGATGTAATGAAATATATTGGGGATGGAACAAATAATCCTGTAACAAAAAATGTGGCTATGACAGGCATTGAAAACTTGTTAAAACATTTTTATCAATTTGGATATACGCTCGGGTTTGTTTTCTTGAAAAATAGCAATGAATTAATCGGTCGAGCTGGCTTAGTCCATATCAAAGGTAATTCAGACGAACCAATTGAAGTTGCCTACATGTTAGATAAACCATATTGGAATCAAGGTTATGGAACTGAATTGGCTTGTTATTTTATAGATTGGGGCTTTACCCATCTCAAAACAGACCTCTTAGTTGGTATTTCGCATCCTGATCATAAAGCATCTCAGAACGTTCTAAAGAAATGTGGGATGACATTAGTAGGTGATTATAAATATGGTGATATTAAATCGATGTTGTATCAAATAATAAAGAATAAATGATACCTACATCAAACAAAGCAACTTACTTTTTTGAATAGTTCTAGCGTTCAGTCCTGGTTGATATTTATAGCAGCAGTATCATCTTTAGTACTTAGCTGTCCTTTTTTAAATTGTGAAAGAAACTCTAAAAATGTTAAACCATAGGTACTCTCAAATAATTCTTCTACATCATATTGAGTGAGTGATTTATCTAGAAAGTCTTGAAAAGAATCTTCTCCTTTTAAATTGATCATTGCTTGGATTACAGTAGCAAATTGTGCATAAGCAAATTTATGAGGAGCTTCTTTTGGCCATGTTAATCTTGATTCTTTTTTACGCCAAAAATAAGCTCTATACGAATTGGGGTCAACAAAATAGCCTTGTCCAATTAATTCCATCACTTCTTTTTGATTTGGGTAACCACCTAAGCCCAATTGACCGTAATAGGTTGCTACCCCTTCGATAAGCCAAGAAGGGTATAATAAGCCTCTAAAAATCGACATATTTTGGTAAAGCAATACGTGAGATAGCTCATGTGAAATATAAGCTTTAAATGCTGTACTAGAGAGGTCTCTAGCTTTAGGAGCTACCCAAATCCGACGACCTATTAATCCTGTTCCCATAGTTGGTTTATTTAGTTTTGAGAATTTTTGAAATTGTTTATGGGAATTAAAAATAAATATTTTAATTGGTTTTTGAATGTTGAGATGATGTGCTTTTTCTGAGTTTTTGATTGATTGACTAATATCCAATAAAAATCTGATATCTTTTTTGTGCTTATAATAAACTGTTACCTTTCCAATTTGCTTTGATTGAAAACCCCAGAGGCTCGGAGAGAAGGTTACTCTAATAATATCAGGAGGCCAAAAAAGTAGGACAAGAAGACAAAATAGAAAAATCCATCCTATTAATTTTCCGGTTCTCCTTTTATTTATTGCCATTGTAGAAACTTCTGCCATATACCTGTAGGTTTCCAAACTGATAACAAGTCTTTTTCTGCAACTAGCTTATCTATGCCTAAAATTTCATGACGATAGCGATAAACAAATGCTGATGCACGCATATTAGCTATACAATGCACTAATATTGGGATGGTATTGTTAGAAGTCATTGCTTCAGAAAACTGACTAAAATCACTTTCTAAAGGATTTTTAAAATCGACCGGAATATGTATATATTTCATACCTAAAGCTTCGGCAGTTTTTTGTTCATTTTGTAGAGTGCTTTTTGAGGCTAAATTAATAACGACTTCACAACCATAGTCTTTTATCAATTGAAATTGAGATTCTTCTGGCTGCCCTGAGGTTATTAATCTGTGACTGATTTTATGAAAATTAACGATATCCTCTAAAGAGGTTTTTTCAAATTTCACAGATAGTCTTCCTTTAGGTTATAGGTCAAAGCTAAAGAAATACATTTTTTGATTTTTTCTTCAGGTAGTTTGTCGAAAAGCATAAACTCGATGCTTCTATTCCCTCCATAAGAAAATGAATCGGGATATAGTTCTTTAAACGTATCAACTAAATGGGTTCCACAATGAAAATACATAGCATAATCAAATGGTTTGCTTGGATAGTGGTGTATTCGAATGACACTGCCACTTTTTGTTTGTGTTGTAAGATAACTAGGCTCTCCCCATCTCAAAGCTTCTTCTAGCTCTCCTACACCTGGTGTCTCAGATGCTACCAAATAAATTAGAGACCTGAGATAAAGTAACCTCTCTCTAATTTCTAATGGATAATTGTTGAAAACGTTTTCAACATCATGATTTTTAAATGGTATTTCAGTTATCATAAGATTTTTCCGGTCCTTGATGAATCCTCGAGTAAAGATATATACACCTTAGTAATTTCATCTAGAGTTATCAGGCGCTTAAGGGTTGGCTCTATCTTCTTTACAGATTCCAATCGATCCTTATCATTAGGGAACCTTTCTACAAAACCTGGGCTTACCGCATTAATTCGAATAGGGGCTAATTCAACAGCAAGTGTTTTCACTAAAGATTCAATAGCCCCATTTATAGCTGCGGTGGTTGAGAAGCCTGAATAAGCCTGATTGCTAGCAATGCCTGAGGTTAAGATAATGGATCCATTATTTGAGATCGAGCTTAAACAATGTTTCGCACAATAGTATTGACCCCAGAATTTATTATTAAATCCATTTTGAGCAGCTTTTGTATCGCCAGAACTGAAGGGGGAATTTACGTGGTCGTGTTTTATAGTTGTAACCAGGTGATCAAAATCACCAATTTGAGAAAAGAAATCAATGACTGACGCCTCATTTTTTGCATCAAGAACATGGATTTCGATTTTATCACCTAATTCAACTTTAGCTTTTTTTAAGTTGTTTTCTTTTCGAGACGCTATAAGAACTTGAGCTCCTAGCTTCAATAAATGTTTGGCAAGGTTTAATCCAATCCCAGAACTTCCTCCAATAATAACTATTTTTTTGTTTTTCATAATTCTATTGTCAATTTTAATAACAGGGGACTTATGCTCATTTATTCAAGTCACTGGGCTGAACACTAAACATATTCACATCTGTGGGTTTCCCATGATGAAGACAATAGTTTCGTAAAATACCTTCGAATTGAAAACCAACTTTTTTCAGAACCTTTTGAGAGGCTTCATGTTCAACATAAACATAACTTTGTAATCTGGAAGGCATTAGGGTTGAAAAACCGAACTCAACCATTTTCTTTACTGCTTCGGTCATCAGGCCCTGATTCCAATAAGGTCTAGATAAAGCATACCCAATATTACATACCCCTCCCTTTTTTGAATCAGGAGTATATCCGCCAGAACCAATTAGTCGGCTATCAGATTTGCTTACAATACCCCAAGTATCCATAAGACCATCCTCATAATTACTTACTACTTGATTAACAAATTGAGCTGTTTCATTTATAGATTGATGTGCCTTCCAAGATGTATATTTTGCAACTTTAGGATCACTTGCCCAGTTATCATAAACTTCTTGAATATCTTTTTCTTGAAGAGGTCTTAAAATAAGTCTTTCTGTTTCTAAAACTGGTAAATGAGAATAGTTGTTTTCAATTTTATTTAAGTAGGAA